>NZ_QQWY01000088.1:0-2546 GCF_003950455.1 Sphingomonas sp. ABOLE | reverse complement strand
TCGTCTCTTTATGGACATCGAGACCGACAAACTTGCTGATCGACATTGTCCTTCTCCTTCCTGACAAGCTGAGCTTACGCCCCACCTGCCTCGAAGCGCGAGGCGAATGACGGTCATTGGGTCTAAGCAGGATTGCACTTCCTAAAAGGTTCCGAACTCGCCCACTTTGAGTATGACACCGCTAGTACGCAGGAATTACTCCGAGCAGACATACTGTGTATTCGAAAAGACTCGCATCTTAGCTCGGTGCGCTCAAATTTGATTGCAACACTGATCAGGTCCGGCGCGGCTAGAGCTAGGTAAATCGGAGACTTAGTTGCCGGGGGTCGGCGGGATCGTTCACCGCCAAGTTCCCGATCCCGCCTGTTGCTATGAACCTCCTCCGAGGCGGCTTGTCGAACGCAGTCCATTCAACATGGTTGCCGAGGGATCGGAATCGTCTCGAGCGGCATTGCGCACGACCGACACTCACCCGCTAAAGCTAAGGGCATTGGCTGAACACGTAGCAGCCCACGAAGATCGCGTTCACCGGCGCGCTGACCAAGCCGACGATACTGACGCCGGTGACTACCGCGGCGATGGCCGGCTCCGAGAACTTCCAAGCGCTCCAGTTCGACACCGCGAACCAGGTCAGCACAAGCGCCATGAACCCAGTGAAGCCGAGGCGCACTGGCAGTAGCTGTGGTGCGAACAGCAGCACCAGATAGCTGGTGAGTACCAGGGACGGCGTCAGGATCGCGCGCATGCCTGCAGCCATAACCGGGCAGGCCCGATCGCGCCAGCGGCGCTCAGCGGCCCAACAAGAATGGGGCCGCGGACCGGCAGTGCCCGCGACCCCATCTTCAAGGAGACTTCTGCGTACAGATCCGACCCAAACGTTCACCACATGGATCAGGATCCAGTGACTACCACGCCCTTCCTTTCAACTCCATTGACGGAAATCGCATATGTGCAGCCCCAATCTCTCGCCGCTCCGCGGCAAGCTTCTCCCGAGAACGCCTATGCCGTCGCCGTGCAGCTCCGCGCCGCGGGCGGCACCGAGCAGTTCGTCGTCTCCACCGGGGACCCGATGCAGCCCTTCCGGGTCAGCGGCGAGCCTCCGATAGGCCAGGAGCGGTTCCTCGCGCTGGTCGCTTGAGGAACCACTCAGCGGAAGGCGTCCGCCTTCATCAGCTCGGCCGCGGTCGGGCTTTCCACCGTCTCTGCTGCGGTGAAATAGCGGACCTGGACATGCTTGGCCGCGGCCTTCGCCATGCTGCCACGCGCATACAGGATCGCCTTCAGCCAGCTCAGGTCGACCACCGCCTGCGACAGATGAAGGTCGGACACTAGGTGCCAGATCCGCATCTGGAACGGGCTGCCATCCTTCAGGATGTCCTCGACCGCCAGATAGCCCGCGCCGAAGCGTTCACCCTTGCGTTGATCGATCTCCAGGTCAGCGAACGCCTCAAGCAGCTGCGCAACCGAATAATAGGCCGTCGCCAGATCGATGCCGATCGAGGCGCCGGCGAGCATCCGACGCGAGTGGCTTAGCTTCCGATCCTCGAAAGCATCACGAAGCGCCAGATCATAGTCAAAGTCGCGCAGTGCATCGTTGATGTGCATGGGTACTCTCCTTTGCGGGCGCGAGGTATAGAACAAACATAGAACATTGGCCAGCACTATTTTGCCTTTGCTTCCGCAGAAACTTGCAACGATTATCCACCACGGCGATTTTGACCGACCACGCTGTCGAAGGATCGAGCATGAACCCCGTTGATGATGGCGAGCGCCTTGCGCTCTGTCTGCAGGAACGCATCGCAGCACTCTCCGACGAGGAACTGCGCCAGGAGTATCTGAGCAACACCGAAGAAGCTGGCGATCCCGTCCAGGATGCCTTAGCTGCCGAGCTCGAGGTGCGGAACATCGACCTCTGACCACCGATAGCGACCAAAGCGCCTGCGCTATCGCCCGAGCGACCGATCATTTTGGATCTTTGCCGTCGTCGCCATCCTGGCGGCGCGAGATGAACGCCGCAATGATGGGAGCCACGGCCGTGATGAGGTCGATAACGAGGTGGCTGTCGACATGAACGATGAGCAAGGCATTTCTCCTGGGACTTGATGCGTGTCCAAGCTGCCCAGAGCGATGGGCGAGGTTGCCGCCGTCAGCATCTCCGGTGTTGGGAAACCCTCTTTCGCCCTTGCGACGACCCGCTTCCCCTTGTGGGATTTCCGACACGGTGCGCTGCCCTGAAGTCCGTCGACCTTTGCTCTTCAAGGCGAGGTGACTGGCGATTGCCGGCGTTTGAATTGGCCTGCGGCCAATGCCTTTGTTCGTTTGGCCGGCACCGGTGCCCTATCTCCGCGCCTGAAGGCGCTCCGACCAAGCCCGCAAGCGGTCTCGGCCCTGTCGGGTGACGACCACCTATCGTGGGCCGCGCTGCAGCCTGCACTCCCCTGCCCCGCACCTGGTCGCCCGCTGATCATGCATCCCCAGCAGCCTTCGGCTGTCGAATGACGCGCATCGGCGCGTCATGGGCTGCTTGTGAGCCCATGATCTCACCG
>NZ_QQWY01000087.1:0-2645 GCF_003950455.1 Sphingomonas sp. ABOLE | reverse complement strand
AAGAAAATTTCATCTTAGCGCGAAACTACCTTTACTGGGTAATGATTTCGCGCAACGCCGCGAATACCTCGCCGTCGATCGCCTTGCCGACCTCGCCCGCCATGATGTCCAGCGCCTGCTCCACCGGCAGCGCGGCGCGATAGGGGCGATCGGCGGTGAGCGCGTCGTAAAAGTCGCAAACGGTGATGATCCGCGCCTCGCGGGCGATCCGCATCGCGTCGAGCCCCAGCGGATAGCCGCGCCCGTCGAGCCGCTCGTGATGCGCGCCGGCGATGGCTGCCATGTCGCGCAGCGGCGCGATACGCGAGAGGATCGCGGTGGTGTGCGCGGCATGGCTGCGCA
Organism: Sphingomonas sp. ABOLE; assembly: GCF_003950455.1. Taxonomy (NCBI): domain Bacteria; kingdom Pseudomonadati; phylum Pseudomonadota; class Alphaproteobacteria; order Sphingomonadales; family Sphingomonadaceae; genus Sphingomonas; species Sphingomonas sp. ABOLE. Next base: position 2,303 of record NZ_QQWY01000087.1, on the reverse strand, counting down.
TCTCTTCCCATTCGGTGTCGTCGAGCTTGCCCGGCTTCTCCAGCACCCGGCTGCTCACCGCCAGCTTGCCAACATCGTGGAGCATCGCGCTGCGCTTGAGCGTGCGCAGCGTGGCGCCCTCGACGCCCAGCGCCCGTCCCAGCGATTCGGTATACGCACCCACCCGCCCCGAATGACCGCCGGTATAGGGGCTCTTGGCGTCGATCACCGCGCCGAAGGCGGCGGCGATGTCGTCGAGATAGTCCTCGTCGACCGCGACGCGCTGCTCCTTCGGCTCGAAGGCGCGGACCCGGGCCTCGAGCGCGGGATGGGCGAGGTCCGCCCAGAAGCCCGGCGCGCGCGCGACGAGCACCGCGAAGCACCGCGCGAGCGCCGGATCGAACCAGCTGCCCGAGCGCGCCGCCACTTCCTCGGTCGCGGCGCGGGGGCCGCCCGCGGCGTGGAACACGTCCGCGATCTGCGCCAGCAGCGCCAGCTGCGCCGCCAGCGGGATCGCATCGCCGCGCAGGCCGAGCGGCTTGCCGCTGCCGTCCCAATGCTCGTTCAGCGCGGCGATCGCCTGTGCCACCGGCTCGGGGAAGCGGAGCTGGCGGGCGATGTCGGCACCGCGGGTGCAGCGGGTCTGGATCAGCTCGGTGACGATGGCGTTGCCGTCGCGCAGGATGGCGAGGATCGCCTTGGCGCGCGCGCCGAGCCGCTCGCCCTGCCCGGTGCGGGTGAAGACGTAGCGCAGCGTCGGCCCCAGCCCGACCGCGAGCAGCTTGTGCTCCTGCTTCACCTTGCGATCGTCGGCGAGATAGAGTTCGGCGATCCGCGCGGCGTTGCTGCTGCAGCCCAGGTCCTTGAGCAGCGTCGCATAATAGACGGTCCGGCGGTCCGCCGCGGATAACCGCAGCGCCACCGCCATCCGGCTGGCGATCCAGCACGCCCGCAGCGAATGGCCGGCGGGCTGCCCCTCGGTCAGGTCGAGCGCGTAGGAAAAGGCACCCAGAATCTCGGACAGCGACGTCGAGTCGCTGGACCGGGCATCGAAATGGGCGGAATCATAATGCAGCATGGGCGGCGTCCATCGGGGAACGCAGCCATAGCGGGAGTCGGCTTAAGACCGGGTTGCGCTCAGCTCTTGATCTTCCACCCGCGGCGCAGCAGCCCGTAGCAGAACAGCCCCAGCACCACGTCGAGCCCAAGGATCACCGCCGTGCCGAGCAGGATCGGCGAATCGGCGACGCCGAGGAAGCCGTAGCGGAAGCCCGAGATGATGTAGAAGAACGGGTTGGCATGGCTGATCGCGCGGAACACCGGCGAGAGATTCTCGACCGAGTAGAAGGTGCCCGAGAGCAGCGACAGCGGCGCCACGACGAAATTGGTGATCGCCGCGGCATGGTCGAACTTCTCCGCCCAGATCGAGGTCAGCACCCCCATCAGCGCGAGGAACAGCGAGCCGAGGAAGCCGAACCACAGCACGGCCCAGAAATGAACAGGCCAGACGTGGACGCCCCACAGCGCCATCGCCAGCCACACCGTGCCGCCGACGCAGAAGGCGCGGGTCACCGATCCGCCGGCCAGCGCCGCCAGCATCTCGCCGGTGGAGAGCGGCGGCATCAGATAGTCGACGATCGTGCCCTGGATCTTGCCGACCAACAGCGAGAAGCTGGCATTGGCGAAGGCGTTCTGCAGCATGCCCATCACGATCAGGCCGGGGGCGATGAAATCGGCGTAATGAATCGAGACACCACCCAGCGTCACCGTCCGCCCGCCGCCGCCCAGCGCGACCGTGAAGATCACCAGATAGAGCAGGGTGGTGACGGCCGGCGCCCACACCGTCTGGAGCTGCACCTTGAAGAAACGGCGCACCTCCTTGATATAGAGGGTGCGCAAGCCTCCCCAGTTGACGTTGCGAATCACCGGAACGCCCGGCTCGGGAAGCTGTGAACCGATTTCGGGGTGGCTGCTCATGGCGCGATCGCGTACCCGCTGACGCCGCCGCCCGCAAGACGAAGGAACCGAAGTGAGCTGGACCGACGAGCGTATCGAGACGCTGAAGAAGATGTGGGACAGCGGCCTGACCGCGACGCAGATCGCCGAGGAACTGGGCGGCGTGTCGCGCAACGCGGTGATCGGCAAGGCCCACCGCCTCGGCCTGCCCTCGCGCCCGTCGCCGGTGAAGTCCAACGAAGCCAAGGCCGCTGCGGCGGCGGCGCCTGCTGCCGCAGCACCGGCCGAGCCCAAGCCGGCCCCCGCGCCCAAGCCAGCGCCGCCACCCGCCGCGCCGCGTACCCAGGCGGCAGCCCCGGCCCCTGCCC
>NZ_QQWY01000086.1:0-2884 GCF_003950455.1 Sphingomonas sp. ABOLE | reverse complement strand
GCGGCGAAGATGGCGTGGAGGTCGGGGAGGACGACGACGCCGTCGTCGCGGCGGACCAGGGTGCGGACGAACTGGCGGCGCCAGCGCATGCCGACGGCGGGGGGCTCCTCGCTCGCGCTCTCGGCGAGGGTTGCCACCTCGTGGACCTTGTCGGTGCGGATGCCGATCTGGAGCGGCTCGTCGCCGAGCGCGATCTCGATCACCACGATGCGGCTGTCGAGCGTCGCCGCCTCGGCCGGCGGCATCGCAAAGGCCTGGCGCAGGTCGGCGATCGGGATGATCTTGCCGCGGAAATTGACCACGCTGTGGACCAGCGGCGCCGCGCCCGGCACCCGGGTCTCGGGCAAGAGGTCGAGGATCTCGCGGACCAGCACCGCCTCCAGCGCGAAGGTCTCGTCGCCGAGGTCGAAGGTGAGGACCTCGAGATGGCCGGTTTCGTCCCAGGGGACGGTGGCGGCGTGGGTGGTGCTATCCTGCATGGGCTCAACCGGCGGCACGCAGCCGCTCCTCCTGCTGCTGGCCGGCCAGCACGAGCTGGACGACGTCGAGGATCAGCGCGACGCCGCCGTCGCCCAGGATGGTCGCACCGGCAAAGGCGGCGACGTCCTGGTGCAAGGGCGACATCGACTTGATCACGGTCTGGTGGCTGCCGATGATCTGGTCGACGACCAGCCCGACGCGCTCGGCGCCGGTGGCGATGACGACGATCTTCTGGTGCGGATCGGGCTTGGTGCCCGTGGCGAACATCTCGCGCAGGCGCAGGAAGGGCACCAGCCGATCGCGCAGGGTGATGAAGCTGCGGCCGCGCGAGCGCAGATCCTCCTCCAGGCTCAGCTCGAGGCACTCTTCCACCGCCGCGAGCGGGATCACGTAGCGGCCCTCGCCGACGCGGACGAGCAAGCCGTCGATGATCGCGAGCGTCAGCGGGATGCGCAGCACGACCTTGGAGCCTTCGCCGGGGGTCGACGTGATGTCGATCGCGCCGCGCAGGCTCTCGATGGTGCGCTTGACCACGTCCATGCCGACGCCGCGGCCGGAGAGGTTGGTCACCGCCGCCGCGGTCGAGAAACCGGGGTGGAAGATCAGGTGGAGCAGCTCGCTGTCGCTGAGCACCTGCCCGGGCTGGATCAGCCCCTGGGCTTCCGCCTTGGCGCGGACGCGCTCGCGGTTGATGCCGCGGCCGTCGTCCTGGATGGTGATCAGCACCTCGCCGCCGGCCTGGTGGGCGGACAAGCGGACATGGCCGGTGGCGGGCTTGCCGGCGGCGACGCGCTCGTCCTCGGGCTCGAGGCCGTGGTCGCAGGCGTTGCGGATCAGATGGACCATCGGGTCGGCGAGCCGCTCGATCACGGTCTTGTCGACCTCGGTGGCCTCGCCTTCGGTGGAGAGCTCGATCGCCTTGCCGGTCTCGCGGGCGAGATCGTGGATCAGGCGGCGGAAGCGACCGAACAGCGTCGCCACCGGCACCATGCGCAGCACCATCATCGTGTCGCGCAGCTCGCTGACCAGCCGCTCGATTTCCTCGGAGATCGAGCGCAGCACCATGTCGCCGCCCTGGCCGTTGGCGAGCTGCGAGAGGCGGCTGTGGACGATGACCAGCTCGCCCACCCGGTCCATCAGCTCGTCGAGCCGCTCGGCGGGGACGCGGACGCTCTCGCCGGTCTTGGCCGCGGCCTTGGCCGGGCCGCCGGCTTCGGGGGCAGCGGCGGCGGTTGCGACCGGCGCGTCGACGATCTCGGCGGGGGCTTCGGCCGCGCCGCCGAGTTCCTCGATCACCAGCTCCATGTCGTCCATCACGAACAGGAACACGTCGTCGATATCGTCGCGCGAGATGTCGCCGAACAGTTCGACGTCCCAGCCGATATGGCATTCGACCGGGTTGAGCTCGGCGAGCGGGGGCAGCCGGTCGGTGCGCGCGGTGATGGTGCAGTCGCCCAAGCTCCGCAGCTCGTCGAGCAGCATCAACGGGTTGGTGCCGTTGGCCATCGATTCGGGCGGCAGATAGAAGGTCAGGCGCCAGCCCTCGCGCACGGGTGCGGAGGGCGTGGGCGCCGGCGCGCCGGCGGCGGCGTCGACCTCGCGCTGCAGTTCGGCGAGGATCGCGGCGCCGGCGGCTTCGAGCCCCGTGCCGTCGCCGTCGACCAGCGCGCGCATATGGTCCTTGGCCGAGAGGATCACCGCGACCAGCCCCTGCGTCGCGGGCGCGAGGCCCTTGCGGACGCGGTCGAAGGCGGTCTCGCAGTGATGGGTGAAGCTGGCCAGCGCGTCGAACCCGAACATCGCGCCCGAGCCCTTGAGCGTGTGCAGGCCGCGGAACACCGCGTCGATCAGGTCGCGGTCGTCGAGCCGGTGGGTCAGGTCGAGCAGTCCCTGCTCGACCTGGTCGAGCAGGTCGCCGGCCTCGACCCGGAAGGCGGCGATCGGATCGCCGCCGCTCACCGGCCGAGCACCTTGCGCGATACCTTGAGCAGCTGCTCGGGGACGAAGGGCTTGACCAGCCAGCCGGTGGCGCCGGCGGCCTTGGCCTGCTGCTTCATCGCGTCATCGCTCTCGGTGGTGAGGAACAGGATCGGCGTGCCGCACTGGGCGGGATCCTTGCGCAGCTCGCGGATCATCGTCAGCCCGTCCATGTTGGGCATGTTCAAGTCGGTGATGATCAGGTCGAACGTCGCGCCCTTGGCCTTGGCCAGGCCCTCGACGCCGTCGCCGGCCTCGGTGACGCTGTAGCCCGCGCCGGTCAGCGCGATCTTGATCGCCATACGCAGGCTGGGCGAATCATCGACGGTGAGGATCGAGGCGGTCATTGGGCACGTTCTCCGTGAAACCAGAAGTCGAGATCTTGGGGGGTGGCTGCGGCGAGAAAACCGGCACGCTCCAGCAGCGC
>NZ_QQWY01000085.1:0-3018 GCF_003950455.1 Sphingomonas sp. ABOLE | reverse complement strand
GAATATACGCGCTCGTTGAGCCGCAACGGCTTCGCGCAGATCACGGCGGTCTTTTCGGACGCGACGGACATCTATTTCGCCCGCCAGCAGGTGGGCGAGCGTCTGCGGGGCGTGCAAGAGAATCTGCCCGACGGCGTGAACCCTGAAATGGGTCCGATCGCGACAGGCCTGGGCGAGGTGTACATGTACACCGTTCGTCTCGATCATCGCGAGGACGACAAGCACAAGCCCGGTGAACCGGGCCAACAGCCCGATGGCAGCTACATCACGCCAGAGGGCGAGCGACTGACGACCGAAGAGGACAAGGCGACCTACCTGCGCACCGCGCAGGACTGGATCGTCACGCCGCTTCTCAAGAACACTCCGGGCCTCGCCGGCGTCGACTCGATTGGCGGTTACGCCAAGCAGTTCCTCGTCGTGCCCGATGTGCAGAAGCTGGCTTCACTCGGCATCACCTTGACCGACCTGGGCAACGCGCTGGAGCGCAACAACACCAGCGTCGGCGGTGGCTTCGTCAATCGCAATGGCGAAGGTCTGGCTGTTCGCTCGGATGCGCTCGTTCGCAATGCCAGCGAGTTGGCCAGGACCGTGATCGCGACACGTAACGGCGTGCCGATCACGGTCGAACAAGTCGCGACTGTGAAGACGGGTCAGGCGATCCGCATGGGTTCGGCATCGGAGAACGGTACCGAAGTCGTCGTCGGCACGGCGATCATGCGGATCGGCGAGAACAGCCGCATCGTGTCGACCGCGGTCGCTGAGAAACTGAAGACGATCAACGCTTCGCTGCCTCCTGACGTCGTAATTCAGCCGGTGCTGAACCGCACCGAGCTGGTCAATTCGACGATCAAGACGGTCGCGAAAAACCTGTCCGAAGGCGCGGTGCTGGTCATCGTCGTGCTCTTCCTGCTGCTCGGCAACTTCCGTGCGGCCCTGATCGCGGCGTTGGTCATCCCGATCACCATGATGCTGACAGGCTTCGGGATGCTGCGCGCTGGGGTCTCGGCCAATCTGATGAGCCTTGGGGCTTTGGACTTCGGTCTGATCGTCGACGGCGCCGTCATCATCGTTGAAAACGCGCTGAGGCGGCTTGCCGAACAACAGCATCATGAAGGTCGCTTGCTGACCGTCAAGGAACGGCTTGCGACCGTGGCAGCCGCCGCTCGCGAGATGATCCGCCCCTCGGTTTACGGGCAGGCAATCATCATCCTCGTCTACGTACCGCTGCTCACGCTGACCGGCGTGGAGGGTAAAACGTTCGGACCGATGGCGCTGACCGTCATCATCGCGCTCGCCTTCGCCTTCATCCTCTCTCTCACCTTCGTGCCGGCGATGATTGCGATCTGGCTGTCGAAGAAGGTCGAGGAGAAGGACGGCCGCATCATCACGTGGCTGAAGAAGCGCTACGAACCCGGTCTCGACCGGGCCATGAAGCGCCCGACGCTGACGATCGGTGCGGGTGTGGGAAGCCTTGTGGTGGCGGCGCTTGCTTTCACTACGCTCGGCTCGGTGTTCCTGCCGCAGCTCGACGAAGGCGATTTGCTGATCCAGTCGCTCCGCATTCCGGCAACGTCGGTCCAGCAGAGCCAGGCGATGCAGGTGCCGATCGAGCGGATGATGTCGAAGCAGCCGGAGGTGGCGTTCGTCTATTCCAAGACGGGCACCGCCGAGCTGGCGGCCGACCCGATGCCGCCGAACGCGACCGACATGTTCGTCATCCTGAAGCCGCGCAAGGATTGGCCGGATCCTGAGCTTCCCAAGGAGGAGCTGGTCAGCCGGATCGAGGGTAATCTCGCGAAGATTCCGGGAAATGCCTACGAGATCACCCAGCCCATCCAGATGCGCTTCAACGAGCTGATCGCCGGCGTGCGCGGCGACATCGCGGTGAAGGTGTTCGGGGACGACTTCAACCAGATGAACCGGACGGCCGAGCAAATCGCGGCGGTGCTGCGCAGAACGCAAGGCGCAGCGGACGTGAAGGTGGAGCAGACGACCGGTCTTCCCATGCTCGACATTCGCGTCAACCGCGACGCGATGGCGCGGTTGGGCGTTACGGCTCAGGATGTGCAGGACACCGTGACTGCGACGATCGGCGGGCGAACATCGGGCCAGATCTTCGAGGGCGACCGTCGCTTCCCCGTGGTGATCCGCCTGTCGGAGGCGCAGCGTGCCGACATCGGCCTGCTCCAACAGGTGCAGGTGCCGGTGGCAGGCGGCGGCTATGTGCCGCTGTCCAGTGTCGCTGACATCAAGGTCGTCGACGGTCCCAATCAGATCAGCCGCGAAAACGGGAAGCGGCGCGTGGTGGTGCAAGCCAACGTGCGTGGTCGCGACGTCGGATCCGTCGTGGCGGATGCGCAGGCGGCGATCGGCAGCCAACTCCGGCTGCCTGCCGGCACCTATCTCGAATGGGGCGGCCAGTTCGAGAACCTCCAATCGGCAAGCGAACGGCTGAAGCTGGTCATTCCGGCTTGCTTCATCTTGATCCTGCTGCTCCTCTACGGGGCGTTGGGATCGGTCCGCGACGCCGCGATCGTGTTCACCGGCGTGCCTTTCGCGCTGGTGGGCGGCGTCCTGTTGCTGTTCCTGCGGGGCATGGACTTCTCGATCTCGGCGGCAGTGGGCTTCATCGCCCTCTCGGGCATCGCGGTCCTCAACGGCCTCGTCATGGTCAGCTCGATCCAAGATCTGATCCGATCAGGGATGAGCCGCGAGGAAGCCGCGCATGTTGGCGCGATGCAGCGTCTGCGACCCGTCATCATGACCGCGCTAGTCGCCAGCCTCGGCTTCGTGCCGATGGCGCTGGGCGAAGGCGCCGGCGCAGAGGTTCAAAAGCCTTTGGCGACGGTCGTCATCGGCGGTCTGATCTCGGCGACGCTTCTTACGCTGTTCGTGCTGCCGACACTCTATGCCCGGTTCGGGCAGAAAGTGATCGAGAAACCCGAGCACTACAATGAGGAGCATGAAGGGGACGACCACGGTCAGACCTTCGTGAACAACTTGGCCTGATGGATGGGC
>NZ_QQWY01000084.1:0-3621 GCF_003950455.1 Sphingomonas sp. ABOLE | reverse complement strand
GGGAGTGTGGGGCATCAGCGGGGGCAGCGCTGCGCTATGAGGAGGGCTCCACGCAGCCCCCGCTGCCGAAGGCGTTGTGCCATTTCTATCTTGCGGCGGAATGTGCCTTTTCTAACTGGCGGCAACAATGCGTTCTAACCGGTGTAAGCGCAACGTACAAATGTCACTCATCCGCCAGATAGAGATGTCACAATCTCTGGTCGGCGCCTTCCGAGTGGCATGCCGCCCGAGCAATTGGGGGCACGCTGATGACGGTGGTCGCGATGAGCCGGAGCGAGTTGTCACGGTACGAAACGCTGCAGCGGGTTGAGCGCGGCGAGATCACCGCAAGCGAGGCTGGCGAGCTGCTCAGGCTATGCCGGCGCCAAGTGTATCGGCTGCTCGACAGGTTCCGCACTGACGGCGCCGCTGGCCTGATATCCCGGAAGCGCGGTCGGCCGAGCAATCGCCGGTTGAGCGAAACCTACCGGAAGCAGATCCTCGGCATCGTCCGCGAGCGCTACGCCGATTTCGGCCCAACGCTGGCGGCCGAGTATCTCGCCGAGCGCCACGGCATCACGCTGTCGCACGAGACGCTGCGGCAGCTGATGATCGGCGCGGGCCTGTGGAAAGCCAAGGCCGCCAAGCGCGCCAGGCTCCACCAAACCCGCAACCGGCGCGAGCGCCGGGGCGAGCTCATCCAGGTCGATGGTTCGGATCATGACTGGTTCGAGGGTCGCGGGCCACGCTGCAGCCTGCTGGTCTATATCGACGATGCCACGAGCGAGCTGATGCACCTCGAGATGGCGGAAAGCGAGAGCGCCCTCTCCTACCTGCAGGCGACCCGGACCTATCTCGAGCGCCACGGCAAGCCGATCGCCTTCTATTCGGACAAGCACAGCGCCTTTCGGAACAACCGCGCGACTGCCGACAGCGACGGCATGTCGCACCTGGGCCGTGCGCTCGACAAGCTCGGCGTCGAGATCATCTGCGCCAACTCGCCGCAGGCCAAGGGGCGGGTCGAGCGGGCGAACAGCACGCTCCAGAACCGCCTCGTGAAAGCGATGCGGCTTGAAGGCATCTCCTCCATCGAAGAGGCCAACACCTTTCTCCCCTCTTACCTCCTGCGCCACAATGCTCAGTTCGCCTGCCCGCCTGCGGATCCTCGGGACGCGCATCGGCCGCTCGCCCCGCACGAGAACGTGGAAGCCGAGATGGTCTGGCGCGTCGAGCGCTCTGTCACCGGCGCTCTGGCGCTCCACTACAACAAGGCGATGTTCATCCTGGAGCCGACGCCCCTGGCGCGGACGCTGGCCCGAAAGCGCGTTCATGTCTGCGAGTATCCCGATGGCCGCATCGAGGTGCGGCACGGCGAAGTGGCACTGCCCTACCGCGTCTACGACAAGATGCAGCGGGTCAACCAAGCCGAGATCGTCGAGAACAAGCGGCTTGGCGCAGCCCTTGCCATGGCGCAGGCCTTGCAAAGCGCCAACCCGCACCACCGGCAGCGGAACAACAATGCGCCAGCTCGCAGCTCACAGTCGGTGGGCGTTTTCGCTACGCCGCGCGTGGCTCTGGATGACTGTCGATTGGGGAACGAGCCCCCAAAGCGACGGGGAAGACCGCCCCTCCCCCGCGTTAAGCGTCAGCTGGACACCGCCGCCGGGGAAAAGCAAACTGTCCGCTGATGATGGAAAAGCTGCCGGTCCGCTCCCGCCCCAGAAGCGGACGCTAAGAGGCTTGTGCAACCATCGAGAACGACGGTGAGCCACCACTTAATACATCCATGCAGCCCCATCCGGTCACGAATTGGTAGTGAGTTGCAGGTCCGAAAACGTCCTTCCACGTTTCCGACTGAAATCGGCTAAAGCGAGCGCCCTCCAAGCGATAAGCGAAGTGGTTAGGGATCAAACCGTCAATCGGTGTGTCTTCTTCCTCAGTGCTAATCGCCATTTCGTCTGATAGCCGGACGATGCACGGACGATCGAAGCTTACACGCAGTACATGCGATGGATCATTCGGCAGCTTGAAGTCCGCCGCAATCCCATCTGTCTTCCAGACGAACGCAAGCAGGTCGCTGGCTACCGCTCGTAGAGGAACGCCCGTTTCGATAGGAATGTAGGTTGGCATAAGCCATTCTGACTCGCGATACCGATGTCCGCAATCCACCCAATCTCGGCCGTCGCCGGGAGGGTTCGAGCTGAAAGCGGACGTTTCCCTGGGGCGAGCAGCGAATGGCGGCTTTTGACACGACCGCTCGCCTGAATGGCCGAGATTGGTGGGACGCTGCCGTTCCGGATATGCTATACCCCACCTCAGGAGGCTGCGCGTGGACGTTCTGGATGTGCCAAGAAGTACACTTTGGGAGGCGTTCAACCTAGTGATCGCACAATGGCCTGCCGAAGTAAGGCCTGGCGCCAAATCCTTTCACATAAACGGTGGATGCAACATGCGAGAGTATAACGAGATCCATTCTCGCATAGAAGATTGGGCGGCAAAAAGCGATTTCGACGGCATCCTGGATGATATTATAGGCTCGGTTCAACACTATGTTTCCGCGACCATTCACGATTCCCTAAGAAACCTTACCGTTCTGCGGCCGAGCGACTTAGACTTCGAAGCTTTCGCCTCTCGATTCGACAGCCACCCGAACTATCGGGTGATTAGCGGCTGAACGTCCGGTTCTCGGGCGGAAGCGGATCGGCTGCTTTTCCTCCGAAGCGAAACGGCGGCTCCCGGCACGGGCGCGGCACCGGGCGGCCGAGAATGGGTGGGAAGCGGACGTGAGATTCAGGCGCCGGATTTTGGCAAGCTGAACTTCCGGCCTGCAAAAAACTCACCGAAGAGCGTTCGAACCTGTGCCGTGCTCAACGCTCGCTCCGGAGAGGGGCGCAGAATGAATTGTTTGACACGCCTCCAAATCGACCCAGTGGCGTAGCCCTCCTTCACTTGGCGATCGCTGTAATCCGTCGTCATTTCGGCCGTAAACGATGCAAGGGTGAAATAGCTTCCTCTCCTAGTGGTCACGGACCAGAGATCACCATGCCGAACAGCTTCGATATAGTGGCGTGACCCTCGGGCGAGCTTAGCTGTTTGTCCCGATGGCAGACGAGGCAAGCCTTCCAAAGCTGCCTGAAGGGCGCTCTCTGTTTCAACCGCGATTTGCAATCCGTCCGCGAGAGTGAGCGTTGTGGGTTGCACTTCAGCTGCAAGAACGGCGGTCATGATATCAGCATGTCACGGCTGCGCGAATGTCCGCAAGTGGGGCGCGAGCTGCCGGTCCGCTTTCTCTGCCGAAGCTGCCATCGAAGCCCTACCCGATAGCACGAGCATCAGCGGCTGAGGCGGCGTAACCGAGCCCGCTGCATGCGCAGCGGGTCCGGGGACAGGAGCCGGGAGTGTGGGGCACCAGCAGGGGCAGCGCTGCGCTAGGAGGATGGCTCCACGCAGCCCCTGCTGCTACAGCCGTTTTCGCACTTCGAATGGAAAGCTCAGCACGAACTTTGCCACGCGACGTGAAGCGTCCCGGGTTTTCCGGAGGCTCCTATTTGTGAGAAGGAGCTTTCGTGATGAGCAAAACCCGGAACAAGTTTTCGCCTGAGGTGCGTGATCGCGCCGTGCGCATGGTTGGCGAGCATCGCG
>NZ_QQWY01000083.1:0-2500 GCF_003950455.1 Sphingomonas sp. ABOLE | reverse complement strand
GAGGGCCTCCTTCTTCCGAAGGTACGGAGGCAATTTGCCGAGTTCCTTCAGGACACTTCTCTCAAGCGCCTTGGTATACTCTACCTGACCACCTGTGTCGGTTTCGGGTACGGTCTATACGGTGGGGCTATTTCCCGGGACTGCTTCGAAGCCAGTTCAATCCGATAAGAACTGACAACACACGCAATCCGTCACACACCACCAGGCCCACGAATATTAACGTGGTTCCCATCGACTACCCCCTTCGGGCTCGTCTTAGGGGCCGGCTCACCCTGCGCGGATTAGCCTTGCGCAGGAACCCTTGGTCTTTCGGCGAGAGGGCATCTCACCCTCTTTATCGCTACTCATGTCTGCATTCGCACTTCCGATACCTCCATGGTCGGTTACCCTTCCACTTCGCAGGCTTACGGAACGCTCCGCTACCGCTCATCTTGCGATGAACCCTAAGCTTCGGTGCACGTCTTGAGCCCCGTTACATCTTCGCCGCAGGAACCCTTGTTTAGACCAGTGAGCTGTTACGCTTTCTTTAAAGGATGGCTGCTTCTAAGCCAACCTCCTGGTTGTTTTGGGATTCCCACATGCTTTCCCACTTAGACGTGACTTGGGGACCTTAGCTGTAGGTCAGGGCTGTTTCCCTTTTGACGACGGACCTTAGCACCCGCCGTCTGTCTCCCGGATATCACTCCTAGGTATTCGGAGTTTGGTTAGAATTGGTAGATCTCGCGACCCCCGCATCCATCCAGTGCTCTACCCCCTAGGGTGTTCATCCGAGGCACTACCTCAATAGTTTTCGCGGAGAACCAGCTATTTCCCGGCTTGATTGGCCTTTCACCCCTAAGCACAACTCATCCGGTAACTTTTCAACGTTAATCGGTTCGGACCTCCAGTGCGTGTTACCGCACCTTCATCCTGGTCATGCATAGATCGCCGGGTTTCGGGTCTAATGCATCAAACTAAGTCGCCCTATTCAGACTCGCTTTCGCTGCGCCTACACCTATCGGCTTAAGCTTGCTTGATACATTAAGTCACAGACCCATTATGCAAGAGGTACGCTGTCAGGCCTCAAGGACCCTCCAACTGCTTGTAGGCATTCGGTTTCAGGTACTGTTTCACTCCCCTCATCGGGGTGCTTTTCACCTTTCCCTCACGGTACTAGTTCGCTATCGGTCATGTACGAGTATTTAGGCTTGGAGGGTGGTCCCCCCATGTTCAGACAGGATTTCACGTGTCCCGCCCTACTCGAGTCCTGATACATCACTTTCGCATACGGGGCTGTCACCCGCTATGGCGCTACTTTCCAGAAGCTTCTGCTAGTTGAATATCAGGCACTGGCCTGGTCCGCGTTCGCTCGCCACTACTAACGGAATCTCGGTTGATGTCTTTTCCTCCGGGTACTGAGATGTTTCAGTTCGCCGGGTTCGCTTCACCAAAGCTATGTATTCACTTCGGTGATACCTTGCCCCAATTAACTCGGCAGTTGATCGCTCAACCGCTGAATTAAATGGTGAAGGTGGGTTTCCCCATTCGGAAATCGTCGGGTCAAAGCTTGCTCACAGCTCACCGACGCTTATCGCAGCGTGCCACGTCCTTCATCGCCTGTACATGCCAAGGCATCCACCAAATGCCCTTACCTCACGCTTGAGAGTCCACACCACCAACGACAACGCTGGGCGCTTGCTTGAAGCAAACACCAACTCGGCAGAGCAGCGTAGCGCAGTATCTTGGTGTGGATGAAAATCTCAGCCTTTAATTGGACAGCTGTCGATCCAGTCTCGCGACTGAAACCAACGCCGTCACGGCATCGATTTGAAAAACCCATTCACAATGTCAAAAAGCTCACGATCCATGGGATCGTAGGACCGCTGCCTCGGCAGCGGATCTCGTGTCTTCATCTATCTGGATAACGCTGAAGCGCATGTCGCTTTCGGAGAGCGCGCACTGCGCGCCTCGACGAAAGCTGGTGGAGCCTATCGGGATCGAACCGATGACCTGATGCTTGCAAAGCAACCGCTCTCCCAGCTGAGCTAAGGCCCCTGAAAAGTTCCGAAAGTTCCGGGAAAACGACACAAAGGCCATTCTCGCAGAACGAAGGATGGTGGGCCGAGCAAGAGTTGAACTTGCGACCTCACGCTTATCAGGCGTGCGCTCTAACCACCTGAGCTACCGGCCCGGTAGCGCTCGCGCACCCGTCAGCTGCGGCGAAGCCGCGCCTTATGGGCGCGCTCCGCAGCGCTGGCCGAGCTTGCTGTGTGCGTCTTAGCTGGCGCTAAATCGTCTCACAGCTTGCGCTGTATCCAGAAGATGAAGGGACATGAGGACGGCGGCGAATGTTCTTTGGAATGGAGGAAGCTCTTCCCCGAGCCGAAGCCCAGGGCGCTTTCCGCCGATATCCTTAGAAAGGAGGTGATCCAGCCGCAGGTTCCCCTACGGCTACCTTGTTACGACTTCACCCCAGTCGCTAAGCCCACCGTGGTCGCCTGCCTCTCATTGCTGAGTTAGC
>NZ_QQWY01000082.1:0-4599 GCF_003950455.1 Sphingomonas sp. ABOLE | reverse complement strand
GGGGTGACTACACGAAAGTGACGTATCTGCACGCTAAGGGCGAACAAATCCGGTACGATGCCAGCAGATGCTATTCGCAGGCTTTCCTGCCCCTTTTATGTGGTGCCGCCCTACGGGCGCCGATATGGGAGGGCGGCAATCCGATTGACCAACGATCGAGGTAGAACCCTGCTCGCCAAATATGTGAGCTGGTTGCCCATCCCCGGTATGGCGAAGGATTGCCGATAAACCAGAGCGTGGACTGCATGGGCCGCGCACCGGTCAACGTCCATCAAACCCAACCTCCCCCACTTCAAATCGCTGAGGGCAGCCATGTCTGTGTCGATTCCACCGGGTGCAAAAGACCCAACACTCACTCCCGTCCCGGCAAGCTCCACGGAAAGCGCTCGCATGAGGGTGCTCACATAGGCTTTCGACGCGCCGTAGACCGCTTGGAAGGGCACGGATGTTTCGCCCGCCAGGCTCGACACGGCGATTACTGAGGATTCAAACGGCTGCTCCCTGAAAATCGCAATCAGGCGAGCCAGCAAATCCGTGAAACCGAGTATGTTTGTTTCAATTACCTCGGCATAAGTGTCGGCACGGCCTGCATCAAATGAACCAACGCTCGTCATTCCGGCAACCAACAAAGCGGCTGTTACTTGCAATTCTGCAACCTTAGCCGCGATTTTCTCCCTGCCCTCGATTTCACGTTGATCAGCCACTATAATCTCGCACGGCACATTGAACCGCTCGTCAATTTCGGTCTGTAGCTCCCGCAAGTTGTCGAGCCTTCGTCCAACAATCAGGGGCTTGGCCTGGTACGATGCCGCCAAGCGGAGGGCGGACGCTCTGCCCAAACCGGTCGAAGCCCCTGTGACCAGCACCCACGAGTTCTTGATCGCCAGCGGTTTCACGCGTTTTCCAGAGCCTTGTATAGGGCGGTTTTGCCGATCTTGAGCCGGGCCGCCGCCTCACGAACAGTGAGGCCCGCTGCGATATGCGCCCGCGCTTTACGTAGTTTGTCGGGGGTAACGACAGGCCGGCGACCACCCTTGTTGCCCCGCTCGCGTGCGGCCTTGAGGCCGGCATGAGTGCGTTCACGGATCAGGTCACGCTCGAATTGGGCCAGCGAGCCGAAGATGTTGAACACCAGCATGCCGCCCGAAGTGGTGGTGTCGATATTCTCGGTGAGTGAGCGGAACCCGATGCCGCGCGCCGCAAGCTCGCCGACCTTCTCGATCAGGTGGCTCATCGAGCGGCCGAGGCGGTCGAGTTTCCAGACCACCAGCGTGTCGCCGGGGCGCAAATAGGCGAGCGCTTCGGTTAGGCCAGGCCGATCGGCTTTTGCCCCGGATGCGTGATCGTCGAATATACGGTCGCACCCGGCAGTGTTCAGCGCGTCAAGCTGGAGCGACAGCTTCTGGTCTGCGGTCGAGACGCGCGCATAGCCGATCAGCGCCACATGATGCCCGATCCTGTCCGTTTTCCCGTCATTATGCGATCTTGTCCGAATCGCCGTTACAGGTCCAGAGTTAACGGACATATTCCTGTTGGCCGCCAGAGGACCGTCTGACGGACACGCAAAGCGAAGGAGATGATGCTTGGCGAGACGGCGACTGGTGAGCCTGGAAATCTGGGCGAGGCATTATGGCGCGCCGCTCGATGAGCGCGAGATCGCGCGTCATTATACGCTGACCAGCGACGACCTGGAAATTGTCGGCCGCCGTCGCGGCGATGCCACCCGGCTCGGCTATGCGATGCTCATGCTATATATGAGATGGCCTGGCCGTGCGCTGGAAGCGGGCGAAGTCCCGCCCGCTCCTGTGCTCGCCTATGTGGCGCAGCAACTCGGCGTCGCGCCGGCAGCCTTCGCGGATTATGCCCATCGGGACCAGACCCGTCGCGAGCATCTCGTCGAAATCCGACGATCGCACGGGTTCAGGATTTTTGACCGCAACGCTTTCCGTGAAGTTGTCGCCTTCTCGGTCCCAATCGCGCAGACCATCATACACCCCGGCCAGATGGCAGACGTCATCGTCGATGAACTCCGGCGCCTGCAGATCCTCCTGCCTTCTCCGTCGATTCTCGAAGCGGTGCTGCGGCGGGCGCGCCAGCAAGCCGAACAGCTTACCTATGAAGTGCTCACGAATGGCCTGCTGCCTGACACCCTTCAGGGCCTGGACGATTTGCTGGCCCGACGACCGGGGCAGGTCGCGACATGGCTATCCTGGATGCGCAATGCGCCACAATCGCCGGCAGCGCGCAACATCCTGCGCCTGATCGAACGGCTCGCCTATATCCGCGCGCTGGGCCTCGATCGCGCCCGTGCCGACATGATCCCGGCTTTGACTTTTGACAGGCTGGCGGACGAAGGCAGCCGCATCACACCCCAGCACCTTGGCGAACTCAATGCCCTGCGCCGCCATGCGACGCTGGCGGCAACCGGCATCCGGCTTGAGGAAAGCCTGACCGACGCCACCCTGACGATGTTCGACAAGCTGTTGGGCAGCATGGCGCGCCGCGCCGAGAACCGGACCCGCGACAAAGCCCTCAAGACGGTGCGCGAGTTGCAAGGCCACCTCCGGACGCTCACGGGGTCTTGCCGCCTCCTCATCGACGCGCGCAGCAAGGGCGTGGATTCTCTGGCGCAGATCGAGGCGCTGGACTGGCAGCACTTCGCCGTGGCCGTCGAGCAGGCCGAAGTGCTCGGGCGACCGGAAACCGTCGATCGCACCGCCGAATTGATCGAGCGGCATCGGACGGTGAAGCTCTTTGTCGGCGCTTTTCTCAACGCCTTCGAGTTTCGCGGCGCCGGCGCGGTTCAGGGGCTCCTGTCAGCGCTGGCCATCATCGCGGAGCTATATCGGACCGGCAAACGGCGCTTGCCTGATCGCGTGCCGCTACGCTTTGTGCCGCCCGCATGGCGCCCGTTCGTCCTGCGGGATGGCATCGTTGATCGTGCCGCTTATGAACTATGCGCCTTGTCGCAACTACGCGAGCGGTTGCGAGCCGGGGATATATGGGTCGCGGGAAGCCGGCAGTTTCGCGATTTCGACAGCTATCTCATACCGCCGGCGACCTTTGCGGCGCTGCGCGAGAAGGGGCCGTTGCCGCTCGCCATCGAAACGGATTTCGAGCGCCATATCGAGGAACGGCGCACCAGGCTCGACACGGCGATCGAGCAGGTAACGGTCCTTGCACGGCAAGGGGAGCTGCCCCAGGTTAAGCTTGACGAAAACGGTCTCATCATCTCGCCGCTGAAGGCGGCAACACCGCCCGCCACCGAGATTGCCCGTCGCGCCGCCTATGATCGACTGCCGCGCGTGAAGATCACCGATCTTCTGCTGGAGGTCGATGCCTGGACCGGGTTCAGCGAATGCTTCATCCATCGTCGTTCGGGCCGGGAAGCCGACGATCGCAATGCGCTGCTCACGGTCATCCTCGCCGATGGCATCAATCTCGGCCTCACACGCATGGCGGAAACCTGCCGGGGCGCAAGTCTGCGTCAGCTCGCCCATCTTCACGACTGGCACATCAGCGAAGCCGCCTATGGCGAAGCGTTGGGAAGGCTGATCGACGCCCATCGCGCCATGCCGCTCGCCGCGCTGTGGGGAGACGGCACCACTTCGTCGAGCGACGGACAGCAATTTCATGCCGGGGGCCGTGGGGCCGCGATCGGCGACATCAACGCGCGCAGCGGCAACGAACCAGGCGTTGCCTTCTACACCCATGTCTCGGATCGATATGACCCCTTCGCAAGTCGGGTGATCGCGGCGACCGCTGGCGAAGCGCCCTATGTGCTGGATGGCTTGCTGTATCACCAGACCGGCCTGACGATCGAGGAGCACTACACCGATACGGGCGGGGCATCGGACCATGTGTTCGGCCTCATGCCCTTCTTCGGCTACCGCTTCGCGCCGCGCCTGCGCGACATCAAGGAGCGTCGTTTACACCTCCTTCCCGGCCAAGAATCCGGCCCCTTGCTTGCCGGCATGACGGCCGAACCGATCGCATTGGGTCATGTCGCGGCGCATTGGGACGAACTGCTGCGGTTCGCCACGTCGATCCGCACCGGCACCGTCACTGCTTCGGCAATGCTGCGCCGCTTGTCCGCCTATCCGCGACAGAACGGACTGGCCCTCGCACTACGCGAGCTGGGCCGCCTCGAACGCTCCATTTTCATGCTCGACTGGCTGCGCGACATCGACCTGCGCCGGCGCACCCAGGCGGGCCTCAACAAAGGCGAAGCCCGCAACGCGCTCGCCCGCGCGCTCTTCTTCAACCAGCTCGGCGAACTGCGCGATCGTCGGTTCGAGAACCAGACCTATCGCGCCTCCGGCCTCAACCTGCTCGTCGCCGCCATCATCTTGTGGAACACTCGCTATCTCGAAATGGCGCTGGCGGACATCGGCACAGCCGACGAAATCGCACGCCACATCGCGCCATTGGGCTGGGAGCATATCTCGCTGACCGGTGACTATAGCTGGAATGTTGAAGATCAACCCGATCCGGACGCCTTGCGACCGCTGCGCGCCGTCAACTCCCTACTTGCCGCGTGACGTTCGCTATCCGTTCGCCCTTTCCGTGCAGATACGTCACTTTCGTGTAGTCACCCCT
>NZ_QQWY01000081.1:0-4912 GCF_003950455.1 Sphingomonas sp. ABOLE | reverse complement strand
TGCTCGTGATCGAATACCATCCGCACCGCACGCTCGCGGACCTCAGGAGAAAACTTGTTCGTCGTCTTGCTCATACAGGCTCCACCTTCTCAGGAGTTGGAGCCTCCGGCAAACCCGGCGCGGTTCAGACCTCACCGCACATACAGCACCCGGGCATCGGCCTTGAACGCCTCCGCGCTGGCCTTGCGCGAATAGAACATGTGCCCGCCGGGATAGACACCCAGCTTCACCCGCTGCTCCACGCCGAAGCGCGGCATCTGATCGATGATCAGGCGCGATCCGAAATAGGGGCAGGACAGGTCGTTATAGCCATGGACGATCAGCACCCCCATCTTGGGATCGTTCGCCACCGCCTTGCGCAGGTCGCTCACCGGCGCGTCGTCGGGCGTGCCGCGGTCCCAGGCCGCGTTCACCGAGAAGGACAGCGCATTGTAGCGCGCGCTCGTCTTCCAGCCCACTTCGCGGGTGATGAAGTCCACCATCGCGCTGGTCGTCGGCGCGATGATGCCTTCCAGGATCGGGTCGCCCGACTTGCGCTCGGCGGCATTGGGGAAGGGATCGAACGCATCGACGTTCGAATCGTACACGCTGCCGATCTTGCCGTCGTCGCGGTGGATTTCGCGCAGATAGGTGCCTTCGTCGACCCGCCCGTCGAGACGGCGGACCAGCTTGGGATCGAGGCCGGTCAGCTCGGTCACCTTGTCGCTCAGCCGCGCGGTCGCCTGCGGGTCGGAGCGGCCGGCGAGCAGGTCGGTAGCGAAGCCGCTGCGGGTATAGGCCTCGACGCCCGCCATCGCCTGCGGCGTCAGCTTGCCAATGCGCTCGAGATGCCCGGCGGCCATCGAGGGGAGGGTGATCATCCAGGGGAGCGGCGACAGCGCGTCCGAGCCTGCGGTCGCGGCCGGATCGAGATAGGGCGAGACCATCACGATGCCGTTGACGCCCACGCCCAGCTGGGTCTGCAGCTCATAGGCGATGCGCGGCGCGCGATAGCCGCCATAGCTCTCGCCCATCACGAACTTGGGCGCGCGCAGCCGCTCGTTCTTGACCAGCCAGTCATAGACGATGCGCGACAGGTACTTGATGTCCGGCTCGTTGGCGTAGAAGGCCTTCTTGGTCGTCTCCTCGTCGACCAGGCTGCGGCTGAAGCCGGTGCCGATCGGATCGATGAAGACCAGGTCGGTCATGTCGAGCCAGCTGGCGGGATTGTCGACCAGCAGCGGCGCATCGGACGGGGCATCGCCCTTGTCGCCGAACTGCACACGCTTCGGCCCCACCGCGCCGAGGTTGAGATAGACCGAGGAGGCGCCGGGACCGCCGTTGAACGCGAAGGTCACCGGCCGCTGCGCGCCGCCGCCGGGCACGACATAGGCGGTGTAGACCACCTCGCCGATCTTCTTCCCCTTGGCATCATAGACCGGCAGCTTGCCGACGGTCGCCTGGTAGCGGACCGGCTTGCCGCCGATCACCGCGGTCTGGGTGATGGTCTTGTCGTCGGGCAGCGGCGGAAGGTCGCTCTTGTCGGCCTTGTCATCGCTCTTTTCGGCGGCCGCGCCAGCCTTCTTGTCCTGTGCGGGTGCCTGCGGGGCGAGGAGCAGGGCAGCGAACGACGCGGCGATCAGGGTGCTGTGGCGCAAGAAGAGGGTCCCCCCGGAGATGGTTGATGCCGCAGCCTAGCGGCGCCCTCGCGCCGAATCCATGGGCTGCACCTCACAAAGGGCGCCACATCCACTGCGCGGCCGGGCCATAGTTCGCCACCTTGGCGACGAGGGCGGGGGAGGGGGTGGCTGCCTCGAAGCCCAGCCGACGCCAATAGCCCGCCGCGCCTTCCACCGCGATCAGTTCGGCACGAGTGAGGCCCGCGGCAACGGCGTCCTTGAAGGCCGCTTCGACCAGCCGTCGACCGATGCCCGTCCCGCGCGCGGCAGCCGACACGGCCAGGTCGTGCAGATACAGCGTGTCGCCGGTCGTCGCGGGGTCGAGCACGGCGCCCACGGGCGGGGGCGATTCGTGCGTCCAGCCATGGGCTAGCAGATAGGCGAGGAGGGCACCGTCGTGCTCGGCCGCCAGGTTGAACGGCGCGGCGACATGGAGGCGGCTGGCGAACGCATCCTCGGGCTCTACGAGAAAGGCGGGATAGGCCTGCGCCTGCAAGGCCAGAGCCTGGGGAAGGTGGCGGGGCCGCAGCGGGCTGAGGATCGGTGCCGACATGCAACCGGCTGTGCCATCCCGGACGCACCAGGGCCAGCGCGAGAGCGCTTCCGGCGGATTTCAGGCATCGGTGAAATACCGTAACGACTTTGCTACTTACCGGTAAACGGCCGCGAATCTATAGTTAACGTACGGTTATCCGTACCCGATAACTATAGTGCTGAACCAGTTATTTCCACCATATGCGACAGAAGAACCGCACTTGTTCGGCTGACAACAGCCGGTTGGTGCGGAGCCTGTTGTGTCTTCTGTGCGTTTACTGTGTTGCGGTATCTTGTCTGTGGGGGCGTTGCTGATCGGCGCGGCAAATGATCTGCCGAGCCTCGAAGACCAGGTGCTCGATCGGATCAACCATCTGCGTGCCGATCCGGCTGCCTATGCCGACCGCCTGCGCCAGCTGCGGCCACATTTTCGCGGCAACACGCTGTACCTGCCCGGGCGGCCGCGCGGGTTGATCACGCGCGAAGGCGTCGATGCGGTGGAAGAGGCTATCGCGTTTCTGGAACTGCAGACCCCGCTGCCGCCGCTGAGCCGAGCCGAGTTGCTGGGTCTTGCGGCGCGCGACCATGCCGTGATCCAGGGGGCGCTCGGCACGCGCGGGCATTTCTCGCCCGACGGTGCCTCGCCCGGCGATCGCGTCCAGCGCCGCGGCGGCGGTCGACTGGTCGGCGAAGACATCTCCTATGGCTATGCCGATGCCGACGAGGTGGTGCGACAGCTGGTGATCGATGACGGCGTGCCCGATCGCGGCCATCGCGACCTGCTGTTCAACCGCGATCTTCGCTATGCCGGCGTCGGCTGCGGCAGCCACAGCGCCTATGGCCATATGTGCGTGATCGACGTGAGCCGCACCCGCAACGGCATGTCGGTATACGCCACGCTGGCGCAGAACGAGGGGCGGTAAGCGAGCGTAGCGAGCGCTGCCTGGCAGGGGGCAGGGCGACCAAGCGAAGTTCGTTGTCCGCGCGGGCAAGCCTCGTTCGAGTATCGTCCAGCACCGCTACAAGGACTTCAACGGGCATTTGCGCTCCCACGACGACACGATATCGTCCGTTCATCACCCCGCCGCTGGCGCGAGGCTGCTTCTAGCCCGATACGCTGAAGTTCGCCTCCGCGTCGGCATGCGCGGTTATGATCTCACCGTTTTGCGTGGCGCATGATCGCGCCGTTGCTGGCCGCGAAGCCGCGAGGCGTTCCGCGCATCGTGTGTTGAACGGCATCTTCCGGATGCTACGATCCGAGGCGCCCGGGCGCGATCTGCCCGCGCGCTATCGCTCTCCTACCCCTGCCATAGCCGCGTCGTGCGATGAATGCAGATTACTGTCTCGGCCGAGTACGCACGGGGCGCACGACCAAGATCTACGTCGTCGATCCGCCGCGCCGTCCGATCGGGCGCGGCCTGACCGTCGGACATAGCGGCGGCGGACAGATCGCCGCCAGTCCGCCCACCGCCGTGCTGGTGGACAAGGCCCACGACGCCGATCGCACCCGAGAGATGCTCCAGGATCAGGGCGTCCGCTCACCTCCCAGCGGACAGCACTCGGCGCCGGAAGCGGTGCTTCAGCAAGGGTCTCAACCGCGAGCGTAAACTGGTCGAGCGGTTTTTCTCCAAGCAGAAGCCCTCCCTGGCTTGCGAGACTGTGCCAAATCGGGTGCCGGCAGACTTGATCATGCCCGACGTGATGGGCCGGTCCCTCCGGCTGTTGCAACAACTGCGGCAGGTGAACCAAGCATGGCCGCGCACGTCGGTCAGACGTACCGTTGCCGATGTACGGGGGTTGCGCGGTCCCTTTCCGGCCAGAAGCGTTTTCTACTCCGGCAGGCCGATTCGCTCTGGAACGACCTGCCGCCCGAGCGCGGGGCGGCAACGCAGCGAGCATGCGCGAGGTGCGCATCTGCTCAGCCGCGCGCCGAGATCAGCGCACCACCGTCACCAGATCGCCGCGCTTGACGATGCCGAACAGCCGCTGCGCGAAATCCTGCGGTACGCCGATGCAACCATGCGTCGCCAGACCCTGGCGGACGTTGCTGCCATGGATCGCGATACCGTCGCTGGTCAGCCACAGCGTATAGGGCATCATTGCGTCATAGGTGTTCGAGCGATGGTTCTTCTCCAACCCCCGGATCGGGAAGTTGCCGATCGGCGTCGGCGTCTCGTCCTGGCCGTAAAGGATCACGCTGGTGGCGATCTCGTCCTCGCCGCGGAACACCGAGAGGATCTGGCGCGACAGGTCGATGCGCAGCCAGATCCTCCCCGGGGGGACGCCATGATCGTTCCAGGCGAACTCGCCGAACTGCATGTGATCCGGCACCCGCAATAGGCTTCGGATCACCCGCGTGCTGCCGTCGCCGATCCGCAACTGCTGCTGATCCCCGTCGGAGAACCGAATCCGTTCGGTACTTACCGCCGGGATCATCCGACCTGCCGGGCTGGCCTGCTGGACGTGCCGCGGGACGAACGCCTTGGCGGCCAGCGTCACCAGCAGCAGCGAGGCCGCGCCCAGCGAGATCCAGATACCGAGCTTCGGACGACCGCGCATCAGGCCTTGGCTTCGATCCGATTCCGCCGGCGCATCTCGGCGCCGACGAGCCCGAACGCGGTGACGAGCATCAGCCATTCCGCCGGCTCCCACGCCGACGCCGACGCCGCCTGCGGTTCCGGAGCCGGCGGCGGTGGTGGGGGGGGCGTGGGCGTCGGTGC
>NZ_QQWY01000080.1:0-5114 GCF_003950455.1 Sphingomonas sp. ABOLE | reverse complement strand
GCCTGCCCGATCTACGGCAAAGTGATGGTTCGTCACAGTGGAGAGCCGCATGCGGTGAAAGCTGCACGTGCGGTTCGGCGGGGGGATCAGGGCTGACTCCATGAGCAGCACCAATCCTACCCGACTGGACGAGAGCATGGGCCCACATGAAGCCGAATGTCCCGAGCGGATCCTCGACCTTCTGAGCGAAACGGACAGGCCTCATGCGATCGATTGGCGAGCGCGCTGCCGTGCGGCGATTGCTAGCAGGCGCCGCGAGGTGCCCGATGGCGCCCTGGTGCGCTTCGAGAGCCCGCTGACCTGCAGCGACGACAGGCAAGAAACCGATTTCCGCGTGCGGAAGGATGGCGCCAAGCTCCGCTTCTTCCGTCTCGACGGTAATGGCCCCTACCGGGTGCGCCACTTCTACAAGCTGAAATGGTCCATCGTGCCTGAGACGAAGGTGCATCGGACCGTCTTCACGCGCGCCGGCGAGCCGACAAAGGAAATGCTGAAATGCGCCTAATCGCAATTGCGATTATGTTCGCCACGAGCAGCTGCGACGTGCTGCCTGACGCGAGTGCAGGTCAGCGCGACCGCGACGGCTTCGAGGCGCAGGCGCACGCGATCGACGGGGACACGATTGCCGTCGATTTCCGCCTGTTTGGCGCGGATGCCGTCGAGCGCAAAGCGCTCTGCGCGAAGGGTTCGTCCTGTTGGCCCTGCGGCAAGGCCGCCCAGGACTTCGCATCCAAGCTGATGAAGCGAGGCCCCGTGTCGATCCGGTTGACGGGACAGCAGAGCTATGGGCGGCCGATCGCTGCCGTCGACGTAGGCGGCCAGGACCTCGGAGAAGCGATGATCGCCGCCGGATACGCCGTGCCGACACCCAACTTCCTGAAGACCGATCCTTCCCGCGCGCGGCGCTACCAGGCCGCGTTTGACCAGGCAGAAGCGAAGCACCTTGGCATCCATGGCGGCGATTTCATCGAGCCGAGCCGCTGGCGGAAGGGCGCGCGGCTCTCTTGCGAGCGGCGCAGGCGCTAGCAACTACCCTGCTCCGCACTGGTCGGGAGCTCGCAGGACGCTCAGGAGGAGAGGGGGAAGGGAAGGGGAGAGCGTGATTTCGCGCTCCGCTTCCCCGGAGACATCCCATGACCTTCGATGTTGCTTTCCGCCACCAGCAGGCCCTCGATCCCAGTGCGCTGACCACGATTGGCAGCACGCTCCACGCGATCAGCAAGGCCATGGACGACTGCCGGAACGCCGGCGTAAGCGCAGAGGAAGATCCTGCAGTCATTCTTCTGGCGCGCCATTTCGCCGCGGTATGTGACACGCGACCCGGCCCCGTCGAGCTGCAGGGCAGGTGCATGCAGGCGATCAAGGAACTGCGGGGCGCGCCAGTCCTGGTGACGCTCGCGCACCGCGGCGTGGACTTCGATGCACCAGCGAAGAACGCCTTCCACTCAGAGGGGCAGAAGGCGATGCGCGCGCTGGCCAAGGCCCTGCAGCTGGAAAGCGGGCAGTACGAGGTACGGTCCTGCCGGGGCGGTCCCGCAGTCTCGGGCGAGATCATCCTCCACACGGAGAAGTGCTACGTGCAGCTCAGCCTGGGCCTGTGCGGTCTCGATAGGGAAGTCCTCTACCGGACCTGCCGGGGACGTGCCGATTATACCGGCGGCCGCAACCACTTCGCCGGCGTTCGCGAACTGGTGGATCCGCAGCGGTTCGCACGGCGGATCGTCCACGAGCTGCAGCTCGACTACGCCATGCCGGATCAGGCGGAAACGCTCTTCGGCTAACCGCACCCCGAGGGCGCGGCGCGCCGGCTCCCTCCCCAACTCTACGGTATGTGAGGCGACCATGAGCGTCCCTTCTGCTCGTTTGACGAACCTACACCCGCGCCTGTGGGCCCCGTTCTCCATCGTGGCCTACCCTTATGGCTTCCATGCGTGGCCGGAAGAATGGGCTGAGCCGGTATGGGAGCCGCATGCACGGGTAATCACCGCCGCAGGATCGAGCTCGCAGAAGCTTGGCGAGTGCGCGACGCTCGACGATGCTCTCGCGGCCTGCTGGGAGCATCTGGTGAAGCTAGGCCAGGACTAGCCGCTCAAGACTGCGCGCGATTTCGATGATAATTCAACCACGATGGGATGTAGGTCGATGGAACAGTTCGATCCCACCTCTGCGGCGACGTGGATGGCGCGCGGCCGCAGCGCCTGCGATGCCGAGACCCTGGCATCAATTTGGCGGGAATATCCAGACTTGCCGCCGAGCGCGGCTCTCGACGAACGGATGCTTCGCACGCGCGCCCGCGTTGCCGCAATGCGGCCGATGCACGACGCGATGCAGAAGGAGCAGGAGCGGGCCCGCCGTGCGCGGAACTTTGCATTTATCGAGGGGAAGGCTGACGCCGGCACGATCGACGATCGCGATCTGGCCATCCTCCGGGGACGGGACACACATAGGCTCGATTGGAACGAGGCGGTCCGATATGCGGAGGGGTGGTACGCAGCGCGATCCGGATGGGCGTATCGAGAGTGCCGGCGAGATGACGGTGAGAAGGCCAGCGAGAGGGCCGCCTACGATGTCGGTTTCAGCGACGGAGGCGGCGATCGGGGTGATGTATTCGACGCTGCCCGGCGAGCGTTCATCGCCGCCGCGCCGTCGACCACCGCCGCGACCGAGCCTCAGCCGCGGAGCTCGAGGCCATTGCCGAGCACCTGGTTGGGGGAATGGATCAGCCTTCGAGGCTTGCCAGCTCGTCGAACTCGGCTGATGCGCGGGTCGCGGCGTCGCCTGCGTAGGTCGCGCCGGATCGTGGATAGAAGAACACGCGGTCGCCTTTGGCGTAGGGGGTGCCGTCTGCACTGGTCCCGCCCACCTTGGCCCGTTTCCAGTAGGGATCGCCCTTGTATCGGGTGTAAGCCATTGTCCTTTCTCCTTCTTCCTGCGGCTGAAAGCCGGTTGCCGCAGCGACCGGGTCTGCCTCTCCGGCGAGGAGCGGGATGGGGAGGGAGGAGGAAAATCGATGGCCTTGGCGCGGGCAGGCCGCCCTAGCGCGGCCGACGCCCATCAGGGCGTCGGGTGCCGCGCTTGGCGGACAACACGGGGGCGTCTATTTTCCTTCGGGAACGAAAGGGCAGCAGCCCTTGGTGTTCCCCGCGCTGGCGGGCCTCCGGGGGAGGGCCGCGGCGCTAGGCGAGTGAAGTCGCGCCCATCGGGCAGCGGCGACAGGTGTGCCATGTGGCACACCTCACGCGAGGATCGTTACCCTTTGGGCCGAGACGCCGGCACGGTGGCTCGGTCGGCGCACGCCAGGGCGCCGATAGAGCCGTGCCCGGCAGGGTCGCGCCCAACTTGGTTTGGTTCAATGCGACAGGGCGTCGATAACCTTGCATTCGGCAACGATGCTGGCGTTGCAGGTGTCACCCCACTGCGCGATTTCCGACCTCAGCGCTGTAAGGTCGGCCAGCTTGCGATCGATTTCCGCGATGTGGACCGCAGCTATCTGGTCGGCCTCGGCACAGGAACCGCGCGGATCATCTGAAAGCCGCAGGAGCGCACGAACCTGATCCAGGGTGAAACCCAGATCACGCGAGCGTTTGATGAACGACAGGCGATCAAGGTGCGAGCGATCATAGAGTCGATAGTTGCCACCGCTACGGATGGGAGCGGGAACCAGCCCTTCTGCCTCGTAGAAACGGACCGTCTCTATCTTCAACCCAGTGCGCTTTGCGATCTCACCGATTTTCATCGCCGAACCTCTTGACCCTCTAGTAGGATGAGGTTTCATATAGGGCGTCTGATCCACGAATCGAGCTTCGATAATGGCAGACGCATGTTGCTCATCAAAACGCGACACGATCGCGGAACTTGGTCGCAAGGCCGAGCAGCGCCGCGTGCTCATCATCGTGATGCTCATCAATCTCGCGATGTTCGTGGTCGAGTTTGGCGGCGGCGTCGTCGCGCGTTCCTCTGCCTTGATGGCGGATTCGGTCGACATGTTCGGCGACGCGGTGGTCTATGCGCTCAGTCTCTATGCATTGCATCGGGGTGCGCGCTGGGAGGCGGGGGCAGCACTGGCGAAGGGTGGCATCATCCTGGCTTTCGGCGTCGCAGTCATTTTCGAGATCGCTGACAAGATTGCGAACGGCGTTCCTCCGGCATCGGGCTTGATGCTCGGGGTTGGCAGCGCCGCGCTGGTTGCGAACCTAATCTGCCTCGCGCTGCTCTGGCGCTTCCGCC
This sequence comes from Sphingomonas sp. ABOLE, assembly GCF_003950455.1. Taxonomy (NCBI): domain Bacteria; kingdom Pseudomonadati; phylum Pseudomonadota; class Alphaproteobacteria; order Sphingomonadales; family Sphingomonadaceae; genus Sphingomonas; species Sphingomonas sp. ABOLE. The sequence continues at coordinate 887 of NZ_QQWY01000080.1, read as the reverse complement.
GCGAGAATGTGAACATGTCGAGCACGTTCGAGTGCTCGCGCAATGATGTCGCGTCAAACGTCGGGGTTCTCGCGGCTGCCGGATTAGTCGGCCTGACCGGCTCGGCTTGGCCGGACATCATCGTCGGCGGGTTGATCGCCGTGATCTTCCTGCGCTCGGCATGGCGCGTGCTTGGGGAAGCCTGGCCGGCATGGCGTGCCGCGAAGGCACCGGCTCGCGAGTTATTGCAATGACATGGAAACCTTTCCGTGATAGGGGCGGGTTCGTGCGAGCCTTTTTGCCTCTCCTCACATGCCTGATGCTGGTCCTAACCAGCTTCTCCGGCATGGCTCATGCCGCCGATTTGGCGGGGGGAAGCATCGCGGGCGTTGAGTTTACCGTTCATACCGCCGGCGACATCGACGAGGTGCCGTCGGATTCGGACAAGAACGTCCCGCACCATCACAACTGTCATGGTCATGATGTTGGTGCGCCGTCGCGCATGACGATGGAATATACCCCCGTCCTCACGATGCCCAAGCCGACAATCTCCGCCTCTGCGTCGCTCGATGGCCGCACTGGCATGGTCCATTTGAGGCCCCCCCAAGCCTGACGTCCGATTTGGGCGCGCATTGGCGCGCCCCTGTCGATCATCGTCAGGAGTCCTATTTTCATGCATCGTATCCTCGCGGCCATGCTGGCCGCAGCGTCTTGCGCCACGATGGCGCAGGCGCAGGTCGGACCATCCGCGCCTGTTGCGCAGGACGCGCCGGTCTACACACTTGACCAAGCGGTCAGTGCAGCGGGCGGTTCGGCCCCTGCTGCGGAAGCGGCGACAGCTGGAATCGACGCGGCCCGTGCAGGTCGCACAGTCGCCGGCTTGCGGCCCAATCCGGTGGTTCAAGGCC
>NZ_QQWY01000008.1:0-137647 GCF_003950455.1 Sphingomonas sp. ABOLE | reverse complement strand
CCCTCCACCCCAACCCCTCCTCCAAGGAGGAGGGGCTTAAGATGGTTCAGGCCATCTCGCCCAGCATCAGCTCCGCCGTCGCCTTGGCGCTCCCCACCACGCCGGGAATCCCCGCGCCCGGATGCGTCCCCGCCCCCACGAAATACAGGTTCGAGATCGCGTCATCGCGGTTGTGCACGCGGAACCAGGCGCTCTGCGTCAGGATCGGCTCCAGGCTGAAGCCCGAGCCATGATGCGCGGCGAGGTCGTCGCGGAAGTCGGTCGGCGCATAGTGGAACTTGGTGACGATCCGCTCGGCCAGATCGGGGATCAGCCGGCGCTGGACCTCCGCCAGGATCCGCGATTCCAGGATCGGCCCCACCTCGTTCCAGTCGGCCGGGAACTTGCCCAGATGCGGCACCGGCGCCAGCGCGTAGAAGGTCGAATGGCCTTCGGGCGCCATGCTCAGGTCCGAAGCGCTCGGATGGTGGAGGTAGAGCGAGAAGTCCTCGCTCACCACGCCGTGGGTATAGATGTCGTCGAGCAGCCCCTTATAGCGCGGGCCGAAAAGGATCATGTGGTGCGGGATGTCGGGAAAAGTCCCGCGCAGCCCGAAATGCACCACGAACAGCGAGGGCGAGAAGCGCTTGTTGACCAGGCGGTTCGCCGTCCGCCGCGCGCTGCGCGAGTTGCGCAGCAGGTCGCGGTAGCTGTGGACGATGTCGGCGTTGCTCGCCACCGCGTCGACCTCGACCTCGAAGCCGCTATGGGTGCGCACGCCGACCACCCGGTCGCCCAGCGTCAGGATCTCGTCGACCGGGTCGCCGATCCGCACCGTGCCGCCCAGCCGCTCGAAATGCGTGATCATGCCGGCAATCAGCCGGTTGGTGCCGCCCTCGGCCCACCAGACGCCGCCGTCGCGCTCCAGCTTGTGGATCAGCGCGTAGATGCTGCTGGTCGCCATCGGGTTGCCGCCGACGAGCAGGGTGTGGAACGACAGCGCCTCGCGCAGCTTCTCGTTCTTCACGAAGCTGGCGACGATCGAATAGACCGAGCGCCAGGCCTGGTGCTGCATCAGCGCCGGTGCCGCCTTGAGCATCGACTTGAAGTCGAGGAACGCCTTGGCGCCCAGCTTGACATAACCTTCCTCGTAGACGCTCGCCGAATAGTCGAGGAACTTGCGATAGCCGGCAATGTCGCTGGCATCGAGCTTGGCGATCTCGCCCGCCAGCACCGCGTCGTCATTGGTATAGTCGAAGGTCGTGCCGTCGGGCCAGGAGAGGCGGTAGAAGGGCGTGACCGGCTTGAGCGTCACGTCTTCGGAGATGTCGTGGCCCGAGAGGCGCCACAGCTCCTTGAGCGCGTCCGGATCGGTGATCACCGTCGGGCCGCCGTCGAAGGTGAAGCCGTCGCGCTCCCAATAATAGGCGCGGCCGCCCGGCTTATCGCGGGCTTCGATGACGGTGGTATCGACCCCCGCCGACTGGAGGCGGATGGCAAGGGCGAGGCCGCCGAACCCGGCGCCGATCACGACTGCGCGGCGCATCAGCGGTTCCAGATCGCGGAAAGGGCGCGGCCGATCGGCACCGGCGGCTTGCCCGACAACACGCGGACGCGGTCTCCCCAGGTCGACTGCGCGGCGTAGAAGCGCTGGATCAGTCCTGCATCCAGACGGTAGAATCGTTCCAGCACGCGATAGCGCTCCTCGGGTTCGGCCGCCTTGAACAGCATCGCGGCGAGCATGCGATAGAAGCCGCGCTTGCGCCAGAGCGCGCGCGAATAGCCATACAGCATTTGGTGCAGCGCCTCGCCGGAATAGTCGTATGCGTCGGCGATGGTGGCGGCGGTGCGGACGGCGTCGGGGAAGGAATAGCCGGTCATCGGGTGGAAGAGACCCGCCTTCATCCCCGCCTTGGCGATGCCGCGGCCGCCCGCGGCCCAATAGGCGGCATGGTCGCCGCCCATCGCCACCGGCAGGCTGCCGACTTCCTCGCGCAGCACCCGCTCGACCTGCCAGCCCGCCGCATCGGCATAGGCTTCGATCCGGTCGCCGGTGGCGAGGACGTCGATCGAGGGCGTGTCGCTGTAATAGGTGTCCTCGACGAACATCCGCGTCGGGCTGAACGGCAGGCAGTAGACGAAGCGATAGCCGTCGATCTGCGGCACCGTCGCGTCCATGATCACCGGCCGCGTCACATCGTGCAGGTTGCTCAGCACGAGCTCGGCACCGTGGAACTTCTGCCAGCCGAGCTGGAGTGCGCTGGTATCGCCGACGCCGCGGCAATCGATCACGCCCTCGGCCTCGACCAGGTCGCCATCGGCCAGGGCCACCGCCGTGGGGGTGATGTCCGCCGCCTCGCGGCCGAGCAGCAGGCCCTTCGGCCCCAGCGCTTCGCGCACCACGCGATCGAAGTGCTCGGACTCGACCGAGTAGTAGCGCGACGGCAGGGTGCGAAAATGGCCAGGGAAGGCAACGTCATAGCCGTTCCAGCCATGGCCGATCAGCGGCGCCGAGAGCCAGCGATGCTCAGGTGCGACATCGTCGGCGAAGAACGACCAGAGGTGATTGCCGCCGATCCGCGCCGAGCCTTCGATCAGCCGGACGGAGCAATCGGGTTTCTTCTTCCGGATTGCCAGCGCGATAAGCCCGCCGGCAAGGCCGCCGCCGACAATAGCGACGTCACAACTGATGGTTGAAGGCATTGCCGTCGCCTAGCTCAAGGGCGGGGGTGTGGGAACCCCACCCTTGGGGACGCGGCGCGAAACGGTCGCTGGCCGGGGGCGCCCCGGCGCAGGGCCAAGCCGTTCATTTTCTTTTAACTATCGTCACACGGCTTGCACACTTGCCTCCTAGTGCCGGGCAACCGCGCTTGCGGTTTGTGAAGTAGGGGAACCAAAGCAATGCAGAAGACGCTCTTTGGCGCGACACTCGTCGCCGCCACGCTGCTCGGCGCGCCTGTCGCGCAGGCCCAGGTCGCGCTGTCGACCAAGACCTACACCCAGAATTTCGACGCGCTGGCGACCAGCGGCACCAGCAAGGCGCTACCGACCGGCTGGAAGCTCGACGAGCGCGGCAGCAGCACCGCCGGTTCGGACGATGCCTATGCGACCAGCAACGCCAATGCCGGCACCGCCTATGCCTTCGGCACCGGCAGCGAGCGCGCGCTGGGCAGCGTCACCTCGGGCAATGCGACGCCGATCCTGTTCGGCGCCTTCTTCACCAATGCCCTGGGCGGCGCGATCGAGTCGCTGACGCTCAGCTATTTCGGCGAGCAGTGGCGCCTCGGCACCGCGAGTAGCGACCGCCTGAACTTCGAATATTCGCTCAACGCCACCTCGCTGTCGAACGGCAGCTGGACCGCGTTCGACGCGCTCGACTTCGCCAGCATCAGGAACGGCTCCGGTTCGGGCAGCGCTAGCAGCGCGCTCGACGGCAACGCCGCGGGCAATCGCCAGTCGGTCAGCGCGACGATCGGCAACCTGCTGATCGCCGACGGCGGCAGCTTCGCGATCCGCTGGACCGACCGTGACGTCGGCGGGTCGGACCACGGCCTGGCGATCGACGACCTGACGCTCACTGCCACGCTGGCGCAGAGCGCGGTGCCCGAGCCGGCCGCTTGGGCGCTGCTGATCGGCGGCTTCGGCTTCGCCGGCGCAGCGCTGCGCCGCCGGCCCAAGACGACGGCGCACGCCTGATCCCCGGCAGGGGAGCACCGGCCTCGCCTGCGCTCCCCTGCCGCCTCTCAGAAGCTGTACTTGGCCGAGACGGATACCGTTCGGCCATTGACCGAGCGGCCCCAGCCGATGCCGTTCGCCGGCACTTCGCTCTGGTTGAACTCGAAGAAGCCGCGCTGGTCGAACAGGTTGCTCGCGTTGACCATGAGCTCGACGTGGCGGATCGGCCGGATCACCGCGAAGGCGTTGACGACGGTGAATCCCGGCATCCGCAAAAGGTTGCTGTCCTGTGCGTAGCTGCCGGTAATGGTCACCACGTTCGCCCCCAGCGTTGCCTGGCGCAGCTCGATCTGCGGCGTCGCTTCCAGCGTCCAGGTCGGCTGGTGGCGGGGCTCCTTGCCGGTCAGCGCGGCGTCCAGCTTGTCCTGGGTGATCTTGGCCTTGGTGTAGGTCGCGCCGGCGGTGATGCTGAAGATGCCGCTGCGGTAGCCGCCCTCCATCTCCACGCCGGTGGCGCGGTAGCTGCGGATGGTCTGGTTGGCCGATCCGTTGAGGACGTTGTGGTCGTCGGCCGTCGCGCGGAAGGCGGTGACGTTCAGCGTCGCGCCCGCCTTGCGGAACTTGAAGCCGCCTTCGAGCTGGCGAACCTCGTCATATTTGTCCGTCGGATCGGGCACGCCGCCGGTGGTGGCGCTCACCGCCGGCGTGAACAGGATCTTATCGGCATTGGCGCGGGCACCGCGGCTGTAGCGCGCGAACACCGAGAAGGGCTCGGCGACGCGATAGTTGATGCCGCTCGAATAGCTCCAATAGCCGTAATTGTAGTTGACCGGTGCCGGGGCATCGAGCGGCAGGAAGGCGACGCGGGTCTCCGCCGGCGAGATCACGCCGTCGCCATTGACGTCGAAGCGGACCAAGCCGTTGCGGTTGCCGCCGAGATCCGCCCCGAACAGCTGGCCGCGTACGCGCCCGCGGTCATAGCGGACGCTGCCGCCGATCGAGATCTTGCCGACATGATAGTTGACGGAACCGTACGGCGCGAGAATGTCGTAGGAAACGTCGAAGATGCGGCGGAACTTGCTGCCGTTCCGGCTGAACGCATAATAGCCGCCCAGCGTCTGGGCGACGCCGGCCGCGTTGAAGATGTCGACCATTGCCGTCCGCCCGCCGCCGGCGACATCGGTGTTGATCGCGGTGTGGAGCCACTGGGTGTAGAGCTGCTGGTTGGCCTTGTAGAGGCCGCCCGTCACGGTCAGGTCGCCCCGGCCCAGTTTCCAGACGCGGGTCGCGCGGAAATCATTGGTGAAATTGTCGAGCGAGCGGGCGCGGGTCTGCGAGATGTAGGAGAACATCAGCAGGCCGTTGCCGTTGATCGGCGTGGTGGTGGAGATGAGCTGTCCGGCATTGGGCCCGGTCGCGTAGCGTGCGGTTGCCCCGGCGCCCCCCTGGGAGGCGGCGAGCGCCGCGACCGTCGTGATGCTGGAGGGGAAGGCGCGGTTGAAATCACCGCTGTTCTTCGAATAGCGCATGCGGTTCGACAGCGTGAAGCCGCCGATATCGAACTGCGCCTCCAGCCCGATCGACTTGGAGGTCGGGTGCATGCCGTTGGAAACGGGGAAACGCTGCAGCTTGTTGTCGCCGTCCAACGTGACCACCGGCCCGATATAGGGCGACAGAGTCGAATCGCGGCGAATGTCGAAGCCGGGCACGTCGCCGATGACGGGGTTCTCGTTGGTGCCGGTGATGCGGATCGCATATGGCGCGAAGGTCGGCGAGCGGTCGTCGAGCCACTTGCCGTGCAGGCGCACATAGCCGTTGGCGAACTGCTTGGTCACGTTCAGGCGGATCTGCCCGCCCTTGAAGCCGGTGAAGCCGATGTCGCGTGGCCCTTCGCCCGAGCGATAATAGCCGCCGATGTGGAAGCGCCAGCCGCCGCCCAGCGGGCTGCCATAGTCGAAGTCGAGGCGCTTCTCGCCATAGTCCACGCCGGTCGTCAGGCGGACGGCGCCGCCGGCGACTTCGCCCGTCTTCGAGATCAGGTTGATCACGCCACCGGGCGCATTGGACGAGAAGGTCGAGCCCGAGCCGCCGCGAATCGATTCGATCGCGGCGACGTTGAAGTCGGCGCGCATGTAGACGTCGGCGGCGATGTTGAAGAAGTCGCCGAATTCGAGCACCGGCAGCCCGTCTTCCTGGAACTGCATGTATTTGGAGCCGCCCGCCGCCAGCGGCAGCCCGCGCACCGTGTAGTTGGCGTTGCCCTCGCCGATGCCGCTCTCGACCCGCAGGCCGGGCATGGTGCGGAGCAGGTCGCCCAGGGGGCGCGGGCCCAGCTTCTCGAATTCGGCGGCGCGATAGGCGCTGGTCGAGGTCGCGCTGTCGAGCCTGTCGCGGCCCTTGGCGACGCCGGTGGAGAAGACCTCCTTCTCGGGCGCCGGTGCGGTGGATGGCTTTGGCGTATCCTGGCCCGACTGGGCGAGCGCCGGCTGGACAATGCAGCTCGAGCAAAAGGCGAGCAACCAATAACGAAGCTTCACGACGACCTCTCCGACCCATATCTGTTCTTCTGGGGCCAGCATGGTAGGGGGGCAGATGTTAAACTCTGTTACCGCGCTTCTTCGTAGAATTACGGCGGTTACATCCCGGCAACGATCGGTTGCGGGATCGGCCGGCCGGCAAGGCGGTTCGCGCCGCATTGCCGCCAGGCGCAGGAAGGCGTAGCAGCGGGAGACATGGACATCGCCCTCGCCATCCTCGCCTCCGCGATCGCCATGACCGTGATCGTGGGGGTGCGCTACGTCGCCGCCTCGGCCGGGTTCGCGCTGGCCACCCGGCTGAAGCATCCGGGGCTCTATGCCGGGCTGGACCGGCAGATCCGCATGGAGATTGGCTGGAGCCTCGCCTCCGCCGCGATCTACGGCATTCCCGCCGGCATCGTCGCCTGGGGGTGGAAGGCGCATGGCTGGACGCGCATCTATACCGATGTCCATGCCTGGCCGCTCTGGTATCTGCCGCTGTCGGTGTTCCTCTACCTGTTCCTCCACGATACCTGGTTCTACTGGACGCACCGGGCGATGCACGTGCCCGCGCTGTTCCGCCGCTATCACGCCGTCCACCATGCCAGCCGCCCGCCCACCGCCTGGGCGGCGATGAGCTTTCATTGGGGCGAGGCGCTGTCGGGCGCGATCGTGATTCCGCTGCTGGTCTTCGCGATTCCCATTCATGTCGGCGCGCTCGGCTTGGTGCTGACGATCATGACGGTTATGGGTGTGACCAATCATATGGGCTGGGAGATCTTCCCGGCCTGGATGTGGCGGGGGCCGCTGGGCGGATGGCTGATCACGGCAAGCCATCACCAGCGGCATCATGAGCGGTATGGGTGCAACTATGGACTATATTTCCGGTTCTGGGACCGGCTGTGCGGGACCGACCAGGGGCTCGGGCGGTTCGATCCTGCGGCGCGCCGCATGGGCCCTCGTCGCCCTGCCGCTGCTGACCAGCGCCGCGCCGCTGGCGACGCTGGAGCTTGATTTCACCAAGCTGCGCTCGACGCGTGGGCTGCTGCAGATCTGCATCGCGCCCGCCGCCAGCCAGTTCCCCGATTGCCGCCAAGGGCACGGCGCGATCAAGCGCTCGATTCCCGCCGCCGAGGGCAAGCTGCGCCTCAGCGGGCTCGCCCCGGGCGACTATGCGGTTGCAGTGATTCACGACGCCAACAGCAACGGCAAGCTCGACACCTTCATGGGCATCCCGCGCGAAGGCTTCGGCTTTTCGCGCAACCCGGTGATCGGCTTCGGACCGCCGCGCTTCTCCGCCGCGCAGTTCCCGCTCGACGGCGGCAGCGATCGGCAGGAAGTGAAGCTGCGCTACCTGCTTTAGGAACTGCGCGAGATTGCAGGCGTTTCCGGGGTGCTGATCACTGGATCCCGTTCCCGGAGTACCCCCATGCCTTTCCTGCGTCCCGCGACGCGCGCCGCGCTCGCTTCGTTTCCGCTGCTCGCGGCAATGCCCGCCCTCGCCCAGCAAGCAGCGGATTCGCCGCCCGACATGACCCGCGACACCGTGACGCTCGGCGTCGGCGCAGCGGTGGTGCCGAGCTATGACGGCTCGGACAAGAACGTCGTCACCGCGGCGCCGCTGGTCCGCGGCCGCGTCTCCGGCATCAATTTCGTCGTGCTGGGCAGCCGCGCCTGGGCGGACGTGATCGCCGACAACAACGGCCCGGGCTGGGATTTCCAGGCCGGCCCGGTGGTCAACGTCAACCTCAACCGCACCTCGCGGATCGACGACCGCCAGGTGGCAGCCCTCGGCAAGATCGACACCGCAGTCGAGGCGGGCGGCTTTGTCGGCATCGGCAAGCAGGGGCTGATCACCAGCGACTATGACAAGCTGACGGTGAGCTTCTCCTATCTCCACGATGTCGGGACGGTGCATAAGAGCTATGTGATGTCGCCGTCGGTCAGCTACGGCACGCCGCTCAGCCGCAAGGCCTATGTCCTGCTGAACGCGTCGGGCAATTACATGGGCAACGGCTATGCCCAGACCTATTTCGGCGTGACGCCGGGCGGCAGTGCGCGCAGCGGCCTGCCGGTCTATTACGCCCGTAAGGGCTGGAAGGACTGGACGCTGGGCGCGATGGGCACGGTCGCGCTCACCGGCGATCTCACCCAAGGCCTGTCGATGGTCGGCGGCGTCGCCTATCGGCGGATGCTCGACGACGCGGCGGACTCGCCGGTGGTGCGCATCGCCGGCTCGCGCGACCAGTGGTACGGTGCGCTGGGGCTTGCCTATACCTTCTGACCTACGGCGCGTAATTGCGGCGAATGTCCTGTTTTCTAACAACTTACAAATTGCCGACGCAAGTCTTGGGGGCTAGCCTGCCTATCCGGGACTCGCGTCGTATGTGGTCGCGGGGCAACATCAGGGGGAGATGTATGAAACTTGCAGCACTAGTTGGCGCCATTGGCGTGTTCGGCGCGACGATTGCCGCACCGGCTGCGGCATCGGTGATCGACACCAGCGGCGGCTATGCATCGAAGATCGATTATTTCGGCGCGCAGTATACGCCCACCTACGGGCAGACCTTCACCGTCGGCAGCGACAATGCGCTGAACGGCTTCACCTTCTATCTCGGCGGCGGCGCGGCGAGGGTTCGCGCCTATGTTTATGCCTGGGGTAGCGCAGGCCCGCTCGGTGCGGCGCTCTATGCCAGCGATGCACGCAGCTTCGCCGGTACCGCAGGCGACGCCTTCGATGCGCTGCGCTTCGACGTGGGCGCGCTCGATCTGCGCGCAGGCCAGCGCTACGTCGCCTTCCTCACCACCGCGGGCCTTGCCCAGCCCGGCGACGGCGAGATGAGCTGGATGCCCACCGCTGGCAGCTTCGGCAGCAATGCCTATGATGGCGGCGATTTCGTCTACACCAATGTCGGCAGCAGCCTCGACGCGATCGCGCGGACTCAGTGGGACGACCCGCACGGCGCGTTCGGTGACGTGCAGTTCAGGGCCGATTTCAGCCCCGGCGCCACCGCTGGCGCAGGCGTGCCCGAACCGGCGGCCTGGGCGATGCTGATCGGCGGCTTCGGCCTCGCCGGCGGCGCACTCCGCCGCCGCCGCGCGCGGACGACCGTGCGCTTCGCCTGATCTTCCTAACCTTTGGTAGGATGGCGGCGCGTCGGGATTGCCCGGCGCGCCGCGTGTCTGTAGACGGGTATCCATTCCCCGGGGGACCGCTGGCGCAGCGGTTGAGAGGAAGGCTGCAGCCTTCGACCCGCTGAACCTGATCCGGTTGACACCGGCGTAGGGAGGGAGGGTCTTGTTCCCCGAGGTCCATCTGCTCCCCGCGTATCGCCCAAGGAGTAGACGAGCATGGCCGACATCCCCGCCAAGACCGAAATCGGCGTTACTACCGGCCCGATCCGCGGCAGCCGCAAGATCCATGTCGGTAAGCACCGCGTGGCGATGCGCGAAATCCATCTCGAGCCGGGCAGCGGCGAGGCGCCGGTGCGCGTCTACGACACCTCGGGCCCCTATACCGATCCTGATGCCCGCATCGACATCATGGCCGGCCTGCCGGCGCTGCGCCGCGACTGGATTCTCGCCCGCGGCGATGTCGAGGCCTATGACGCGCGCCAGGTGAGGCCCGAGGACAATGGCCTCAAGGGCCCGGACCGCTCGGCCGGCGTGCCGCAGTTCCCGAACGTGGTGAAGCGCCCGCTGCGTGCCAAGCCGGGCATGAACGTGTCCCAGATGCACTATGCCAAGCGCGGCATCATCACGCCCGAGATGGAATATGTTGCGGAGCGCGAGAATCTCGGCCGCGAGCGGCTGGCCGAATATGTTCGCGACGGGCAGGATTGGGGTGCCTCGATCCCCGATTACGTCACCCCCGAATTCGTCCGCGACGAAGTGGCGCGCGGCCGGGCGATCATCCCGAACAACATCAACCACCCGGAAAGCGAGCCGATGGCGATCGGTCGCAACTTCCTGGTCAAGATCAACGCCAATATCGGCAATTCGGCGGTCGCCAGCGACGTGGCGAACGAGGTCGACAAGATGGTCTGGTCGATCCGCTGGGGCGCGGACACGGTGATGGACCTCTCCACCGGCCGCAACATCCACGACACCCGCGAATGGATCCTGCGCAACTCGCCGGTGCCGATCGGCACGGTGCCGATCTACCAGGCGCTGGAGAAGGTGGGCGGCATCGCCGAGGATCTGACCTGGGAGATCTTCCGCGACACGCTGATCGAGCAGGCCGAGCAGGGCGTCGACTATTTCACCATCCACGCGGGCGTGCGGCTGCCCTATATCCCGATGACCGCCAAGCGTGTCACCGGCATCGTCTCGCGTGGCGGCTCGATCATGGCCAAATGGTGCCTCGCGCATCACCGCGAATCCTTCCTCTACGAGCGGTTCGACGAGATCACCGAGATCATGAAGGCCTATGACATCGCCTATTCGCTGGGCGATGGCCTGCGCCCCGGCTCGATCGCCGACGCCAATGACGAGGCGCAGTTCGCCGAGCTCTACACGCTGGGCGAGCTGACCAAGCGCGCCTGGGAGCAGGACGTGCAGGTGATGATCGAGGGCCCCGGCCATGTGCCGATGCACAAGATCAAGCAGAACATGGAAAAGCAGCTCGAGGCGTGCGGCGAGGCGCCCTTCTACACGCTCGGGCCGCTGACCACCGACATCGCGCCGGGCTATGACCATATCACCAGCGGCATCGGCGCGGCGATGATCGGCTGGTACGGCACGGCGATGCTCTGCTACGTCACGCCCAAGGAGCATCTCGGCCTGCCCGACCGCGACGACGTGAAGGTGGGCGTGGTCACCTACAAGCTGGCGGCGCACGCGGCGGACCTCGCCAAGGGCCATCCGGCGGCGAAGGTGCGCGACGACGCGCTGAGCCGCGCGCGCTTCGAGTTCCGCTGGCGCGACCAGTTCAACCTGTCGCTCGATCCGGACACGGCCGAGCAGTATCACGACCAGACGCTGCCGGCCGAGGGCGCTAAGACTGCGCATTTCTGCTCGATGTGCGGGCCGAAATTCTGCTCGATGAAGATCACCCAGGAGGTCCGCGATTTCGCGGCGAAGCAGAACGCCTCGGCCGATACCTTCCTGGCGGCGACGCCGGCGACGGTGGATGCCGAGACGGGCATGGCGGAGATGAGCAAGGTCTTCCGCGAGACCGGTAGCGAGCTCTACATGGGCGCCGGCGGCCGCGAGCACGATTGAGGACTATGGGGCTGGGTGGGTGTTACCTGCCCGGCCTTCGCTACGGCACGCGCGGGTGAACGATTCCACAAAGGTAGCCGCGCCTCAATAATGATAGCGGCAGCTCAGCACCTCCACCGCCTGCGCGTCACCCGATCCGCTAACCCGATACACCAGCCGATGCTCGCCGCTGATCCGGCGCGACCACCAGCCGGAGAGATTGCGCCGCAGCGGCTCCGGCTTGCCGGTGCCCGTGAAAGGGTGACGGCGGCACTCTTCGATCAGCGCGTTGATGCGCTCCAGCACCTTCGCGTCCTCGCGCGACCAGGCGATGTAATCGAGCCAGGCCGTTGACCCGAACACGACCTTCACGGCTGGATCAGCTCATGCTCCTCGCCGAGCCCGGCATCGAGTTCGCGGATGCCGTCCAGCAGGCGCTTCGCATTCGCTGGAGACGACATGAGATGGATCGTCTCCAGCATCCCCTCCCACTCGCTTTCGGAAACCAGCACTACGCCTTCGCCCTTGGGACGCACGATCTGGATCGGCGCCTTGTCGGCGACGACGCGGTCCAGCACGGCCTTCAGATTGGCGCGGGTTTCCGAGACGGTCAGGGTCTGCATGGCGATTCTTGTACATCAATCTGTACGAAACTTCAAATCTCACAATGCCGGCAGCGCCCAGTCGATCGGCTTCTGCCCTACGCTCTCCAGAAACGCGTTCGCTTTGCTGAAGTGGCGGCTCCCGAAGAACCCCGAATGCGCTGAAAGCGGGGAGGGGTGGGGGGCCTTCAGCACCAGATGGCGCCCGCCCTTGTCGATCGAATCGACGAATGCCGCCTTCTTCTGCGCATGGCTGCCCCAGAGCAGGAACACCACGGGCTCCGTCTTCGCGTTGACCAGCCGGATCACCGCGTCGGTGAAGCGCTCCCAGCCGCGGCCCTGATGGGCGGCGGCGCGGCCCATTTCCACGGTCAGCACCGCGTTGAGCAGCAGCACGCCCTGTTCCGCCCAATGTTCGAGGAAGCCGTGCTGCGCGCGCGGGATGCCGAGGTCGGTCTCCATCTCCTTGTAGATGTTGACCAGGCTCGGGGGCACGCGGACGCCCGGTTTCACCGAGAAGCACAGGCCGTGCGCCTGGCCCTCGCCGTGATAGGGGTCCTGCCCGAGGATCACCACGCGCACCTGCTCCAAGGGCGTCAGGTCGAGCGCGCGGAACCACTCGCTGCCCGCCGGGAAGATGCGCTTCCCCGCCGCCTTCTCGGCGCGAAGATAGTCGCGCAGCGCCGCCATATAGGGCTGGGCGAATTCCTCCTCGAGCGGGGCGAGCCAGCTCGGGTGCAGCTTCACGGCGGCCATGCGCTCAGGCCCGGACCGCGGTGACCAGATAGTTGAGCGCGTCGTGTTCGTTCACCACGAAGCCGCGGGCAGGCGAGAAGGTCAGGCCGCGGCGGTCGAACACCTTCAGGCCGGCATCCACCAGCAACGCCTCCAGTTCCTCGGGCTTGAGGAAGCGGTTCCAGTCGTGCGTGCCCTTGGGAATCGCGCCGGTGCCCTCGGCCAGCGTGATCATCGCCAGCCGCGAAAGCGGCGTGCGGTTGGGCGTCGACAGCACCATCAGCCCGCCCTCGGCCAGCGCGCCGGCCAGCCCGCGCACGAAAGCGGCGGGATCGCTGACATGCTCGATCACTTCCATCGACGTGACGAGGTCGAAGCTGCGGCCCGCCAGATCCTCGATGCCGCCATGGACATAGTCGATCGGCAGACCGGACAGCTCGGCATGCGCGCGCGCCGCGCCGATATTCTCGCCCGCGGCATCGACGCCGGTCACCCGCGCGCCGAGCCGGGCCAGCGGCTCGCAGAGGAGCCCGGCGCCGCAGCCGACGTCGATCGCGGACTTGCCGGTCAGCGGCATGAAATCGGCCGAGTCGCCGCTCCAATGCACGTCGACCGCGCGGCGGATATAGCCGAGCCGCGCAGGATTCAGTCTGTGAAGCATGGCGGAGGAGCCCTTCGGATTCCACCAATCGGCCGCCAGACGACCGAAATGTTCCGCTTCACGGGGGTCAATCGTAGCTTTAGTTGCGTTCGGCATCCGTGGCTCCTATCAGGCTCGCCCATCTCTCCCAAGGGCAGGAAACAAGCAACCAGCCATGGCGCGTATCGTAATGAAGTTCGGCGGCACATCGATGGCCGGAATCGAGCGTATCCGCAGCGTTGCCGCCCGCGTCAAACGCGAGTGGGAGGCGGGCAACCAGGTCGCGGTGGTCGTATCGGCGATGGCCGGCGAGACCGATCGGCTGGTCGGCTTCTGCCGCGAGGCCTCGTCGCTCTACGATCCCAAGGAGTATGACGTCGTCGTCTCCGCCGGAGAGCAGATCACCAGCGGCCTGCTGGCGATCGCGCTGCAGGCGATCGGCGTGCCGGCGCGCTCCTGGCTTGGCTGGCAGCTGCCGGTGCAGACTTCGGACGCCTTCGCCAAGGCGCGCATCGAGGACATCGGCACCGACGCGCTGCTCGCCAGCATGGGGAACGGCGAGGTGGCGGTGGTCCCCGGCTTCCAGGGCGTGCACGAGGACCGGATCACCACGCTGGGCCGCGGCGGATCGGATACCTCGGCGGTGGCGGTCGCGGCGGCGGTGAAGGCCGATCGCTGCGACATCTACACCGATGTCGACGGGGTCTACACCACCGATCCGCGCATCGTGCCCCGTGCGCGCAAGCTGAAGCGCGTGACCTATGAGGAAATGCTCGAACTCGCCAGCGTCGGCGCCAAGGTGCTCCAGACCCGTTCGGTCGGCCTGGCGATGAAGGAAGGGGTTCGCGTGCAGGTGCTCTCGTCCTTTACGGGCGACGACGCGCCGATGGCAGATACATTGCCCGGGACGATGATCGTGGGCGAAGAGGAGATTCAGGACGTGGAACGCCAGCTCATCACCGGCATCGCGCACGACAAGAACGAAGCCAAGATCACGCTCACCGCGGTGCCGGACAAGCCCGGCGCGGTGGCGTCGATCTTTACGCCGCTGGCCGATGCCAGCATCAATGTCGATATGATCATCCAGAACATCGCGCACCAGAGCGCTGGCAGCGCGAGTGCGACCGACGTGACCTTCACGGTGCCGGCGGCGGATCTGGCCCGCTCCCTGGAGATCCTCGCGCAGCAGAAGGAAGCGATCGGCTTCACGGGCGTCAGCCACGACACGCGCGTCGCCAAGGTCTCGGTGGTCGGCGTCGGCATGCGCAGCCATGCCGGTGTCGCCGCGACGATGTTCCAGACGCTGGGCGCGCGCGGCATCAACATCCAGGCGATCACCACCTCCGAGATCAAGGTCTCGGTGCTGATCGAGGAAGACTATACCGAGCTGGCGGTGCGCGTGCTGCACACCGCCTATGGCCTCGACGCGGACGACGTCGCCGCCTGACCCGAGCGCGGGGGCGTGGCCGGCGCGGCTACGCCCCCGTCGTCACGACGAGGCGCTGGAGGACGACATTGTCGTCGATCCGCCAGACCTTCACGACATGCCGGCCGGGCGCCACCGAGGGAAACCGCGCGGCGAGCGTGCGGCCATTTTCCTCGACCGCCTTGTTCCAGTCGCGCTGGGCCTGGGTGGTCGTCGCATTGGGGGCGGGGACGAGGCTGTCGGTGAGGATCTGCACCGGGCCATCGTTGACCGACACGCCGAGGCGCTGCTGGTTGCGGCCGGTGGTGTCGAGCGTCGGCACCAGCTCCAGCGCCACCTCCAGCGGGCCGCCCTTCGGAACCGTCACTGCATAATCGACATGGACGCCGTCCGCCGCGGCGGTGGCAGGGCGCCCCTGCGGAAAGGTCGTCACGGCGCCCAGTGTGCGACCGAGATGCGGCACCCGGCGCCAGTTTAGCCCCTTGCCGCCGCTGGCGGACACGAAGTCCGGCGCTTCGATCACGATCTGATCAGCGGGCAGCGTAGGCGCGACGAAGACGATCGGCGCGGCCTTGCCGTCGACGCGGCGCACCGCCGGCATCACCTGCTGCCTGGGCTCCTGCCAATTTGTATAGCCGATATGGGTCTGGGCCATCATCCCGTCCCATTTGCCGCCGTTCAGCGCGTGATAGGCAGCGGTGATCTCCGCGTCGCGGGCGAAGGCGCGCTCGGCCTGCTCGGCGAAGCCGTTCGCGCGGGCATCGCCGGCGGCGGCGAGGCGGCGGTTCCAGGCGACGGCGTAGTAGAGCCGGTAGACGTTCGCGACGGCGAGGATCGGATGCTCGACCAGCTGGAACCAGGCGTCGCGCGCGTCGGCGGCAATGCGCGGCTTCACCGCCGCCATGTCGCGCTCCAGCGCCTCCCATTCGGCGACCACGCGGCCGAAGTCGCCGCCGTCCAGCTTGCCGTCGCTGCGGACCGGCCCCAGCGCGAAGCTATCGGCGTCGAGCAGCTCGGGCTTGCGCCGCGCGGCGAGCTGGCCATAGCGGGTGAGCAGCGCGCCGACCTTCTCCGCCAGCGCCGGCCCGAACGCCGCGCCCGCCCAACGCGCCGGATAGGCGGACATCGCCTCCAGCGTCATCGCCTCGGGATTCCAGGCCTGGTCGAGGAAGAAGCTCAGCGGATATTCCATCGGCTTGAGGTCGCCGACATTGACGATCCAGATCGTCCGCGCGCCCCGCTGCCAGGCGAGGTCCATCTGCTGCCAGCTCTTCTCGATCTGGTTGGTGTTCAGCCACTTGTAGTTGCGCGGCGCGCCGACATAATCGAAATGGTAATAGACCCCGTACCCGCCCTTGCGATTGAGATCGGCGGTGGCGAGGCGGCGGATCTGGCCCCAGTTATCATCGGCAAACAGCAGCGTCACATCGTCCGGCACGCGCATGCCGTGGTCGTAATAGTCCTGCACTTCCTTGTAGAGCGCCCACATCTGCGGCGTCGCCTCGGCCGGACGCCTGGTCACGTCCGCCAGGATGCTGCGCTGGTCGGCGACGATCGTCTCGAGCAGCTCGGTCGCGGTGCCCTCCGCCATCGCCTCGTCGCCGTCGCCGCGCATTCCGACGGTGACAAGGCAGTCATAGCCCTTGCCGTCGCCCTTCGACATCATCCGTTCGATCCCGCCGCGCCAGAAGCGGCGGAGATTTTCGGCATTGGTCGCGTAATCCCATTTGCCGCCGGTGACGCCCTTGTCGGTGTTGCGGTGCCATTCCTCCTGCGCCCGGGTCATCGGCTCGTGGTGCGAGGTGCCCATCACCACGCCCATCGCATCGGCCAGCACCATGTTCCGGGGATCGTCGTCGTTGAACGCCTTGCCCCACATCGCCGGCCACAGATAATTGCCCTTCAGCCGCAGCAGCAGCTCGAAGACATGGGCGTACATCGCGGCGTTGACCCCGCCGAAATGCTTCTTGGCCCAGCCGCTGAAACAGGGATCCTCGTCGTTGATGAAGAAGCCGCGATAGCGCACCCGCGGCTGGTCGCGGCGGCTGCCGGGGGCGAGCGTCACGTCGGCGCGGCGGCGCACCGGCACGTCGGCGAACCAGTGCCAGGGCGAGACGCCGATCCGCTGCGAGATATCGTAGGTGCCATAGACCGCGCCGCGCCGGTCCGATCCGATAATCACCAGCGCCTGCGGCACGCCGGGGGCGGGGTGGTCGAGCACGATCTGGCGATAGGCTTCCCATTCGCCAGCCAAGTCGCGCACGTCGATCCGGCCGCCGCGTACCAGCGCGTCGAGGATCGGCGAGCGGCCGAGCTGGGCGATCAGCACCACCGGGCCCTGCGCGTTCTCCAGCCGCTGGACACGCTTGGGCGCAGTGCCGCCGACGCGCGCCAGATCCTGCGCGAACGCCTCCGCGACATGGGCGAGCGCGGGGTCGGCACCCGCCTCGACCAGCAGCGTCGCGGGCACGCCGCCGCGGATCAGCGGGAAGCCGGCGCCCTTGTCCTCCAGCACGCGCAGCGGCTCCGGTGCGGTGCCGGCACGCGCGCTTCCCGCCGCCAGCGCCGCAGCGGCGGCCGAGGCTTGCAACAGCGTGCGGCGATCGACCGCGCGCGTGGGATCAACGGGGGAGGACATCGCAACTCCTGGATTTTCTTATCATTGATAGCGCTATCATGCGCATTTGCGGCGTGGCGGGCAAGCCCGAAACCGGCACAGCGCGATGCTAGCGGCCCCTTGCGGAGTCCGCCCCCGCAGCGCTAGGCGCCGCGCATGACCAGCACCTCCTCGATCGGCGCCGAGCGCCTGGCCCGCCGCATGGCGCGCGGCTGCGAATTCCTGGGCAGCGAGGTCGCCATTCTCGGCGGCGCCATGTCCTGGGTGTCCGAGCGCAACCTCGTCGCCGCCATCTCCAATGCGGGCGGCTTCGGCGTGATCGCGTGCGGCGCGATGAGCCCCGCGCTGCTCGACGCCGAGATTGCCGCGACCAAGGCGCTGACCGACAAGCCCTTCGGCGTCAACCTCATCACCATGCACCCGCAGCTGTTCGAGCTGATCGACATATGCGGGAAGCACGGCGTCGGCCATGTCGTGCTCGCGGGCGGGCTGCCGCCGGCGGGCTCGCTCGATGCGATCAAGGGGCACGGCGCCAAGCTGATCTGCTTCGCGCCCGCGCTGAGCCTCGCCAAGAAGCTGATCCGCTCGGGCGTCGACGCGCTCGTCGTGGAGGGCATGGAGGCCGGCGGCCATATCGGCCCGGTGTCGACCAGCGTGCTGGCGCAGGAGATCCTGCCCGAGGTGGCGAGCCAGGTCCCCGTGTTCGTCGCGGGCGGGATCGGCCGCGGCGAGGCGATCGCGGGCTATCTCGACATGGGCGCGGCCGGCGTCCAGCTCGGGACGCGCTTTGCCGCCGCGACCGAGAGCATCGCCCATCCCAATTTCAAGAAGGCGTTCATCCGCGCCTCCGCCCGCGACGCGATCGCGAGCGTGCAGATCGATCCGCGCCTGCCGGTGATCCCGGTGCGCGCGCTGAAGAATGCCGGCGGCGAGCTGTTCACCGCCAAGCAGCGCGAAGTGGCGCAGGCGCTCGACGCGGGCAGCGTGGAGATGGCCGAGGCGCAGCTCCAGATCGAGCATTACTGGGCCGGCGCGCTGCGCCGCGCGGTGATCGACGGCGATGTCGAGCATGGCAGCGTGATGGCGGGCCAGTCGGTCGGCATGGTCACCAAGGAAGAGCCGGTCGCGACGATCATCGAAACGCTGATGGCCGAAGCCGCGCACGCGCTGGAGAAGCGCGCGGCGTGATGCGCTGATTCCTCCCCCAGCTTGCTGGGGGAGGGGGACCGCCGCCGCAGGCGGTGGTGGAGGGGCCGCGCCGCGAGGCGCGGTGCTCCCCGTCACGCATTCCGCCGCTGGCGCGGCGGCCCCTCCACCACGCTGCTGCGCAGCGCGGTCCCCCTCCCCTGCGGTGCAGGGGAGGACCTGGTCGTGCCCGGGAGGATAGGCTTTCCGCGCTTTTGCTGCGCACCCGGCTTGGCGCGGGTGCGCACAATCTGTTACCGCTGACACATGGCCTTGACCGCAGCCGCCTCCGCCCGGGAAATCCTCACCCGCCTGCATGACCTGATGGCGAAACGGCTGCCGGTGCAATCGAAGCTCAACGCCGTCGCGAACATCATCGGCGAGGCGCTGCACAGCGAAGTCTGCTCGATCTACCTGCTGCGCGAAGGTGTGCTCGAGCTGTTCGCCACGCGCGGGCTGGCGCAGGAGGCCGTGCACGTCACCAAGCTGGGGCTGGGCGAAGGGCTGGTCGGCACGATCGCCGCGCATGTCGAGACGCTCAACCTCGACGAGGCGACCAGCCATCCCAATTTCGTCCATAACCCGGAGACCGGCGAGGACCGGTTCCACAGCTTCGCCGGCGTGCCGATCATCCGCCGCGAGCGGGCGGTGGGCGTGCTCGCCGTGCAGCATGTCGATCCGCGGCGCTATGCCGATATCGAGATCGAGGCGCTGCAGACCGTCGCGATGGTGCTCTCCGAACTGATCGCCAATGCCGAGCTGATCGATGCGGCGGGCGGCACCTCCACCCGGTTGCAGCCGACCGCGGCGGGGACGATCCGCGGCTTCCGGCTGGTCGAGGGCATGGCGCGGGGCGTCGCGGTATTCCACCAGCCGCGCATCGTCATCGAGCATACCGTCGCCGAGGATACCGAGGCCGAGCGCCACCGCGTCTATGCCGCGTTCGACAAGATGCGCGAGCAGATCGACCGCATGACCAGCCAGGCCGAGTTCGGCGTCGGCGGCGAGCATGAGGAGATCCTCGCCACCTACAAGATGTTCGCCTATGACGAGGGCTGGAGCCGCCGGATCAACGAGGCGATCGATTCCGGCCTGACCGCCGAGGCGGCGATCGAGCGCGTCCAGCAGCGCACCCGCCAGCGCATGCGCGAGATAGACGATCCGCTGCTCCGCGACCGGATGCACGATCTGGAGGACCTGTCCAACCGGCTGCTGCGCATCGTCTCGGGCCAGCTCGGCACGGCGGCACAGCTGGGGCTGCGGCAGGATTCGATCCTGATCGCGCGCAATCTGGGGCCCGCCGAGCTGCTCGAATATGATCGGCGGCGGCTGAAGGGCGTGGTGCTGGAGGAAGGCTCGCTGACCGCGCACGTCACCATCGTCGCCCGCGCGATGGGGGTGCCGGTGCTGGGCCGCGTCCGCGAGATCCGCCGCGAGGTGGCCGAAGGCGACCTGCTGCTGCTCGACGTGGGCGAGGAGAGCGTGTTCGTGCGCCCTTCGCTGGCGATGGAGGAGGCGTTCGAGGCCAAGCTCACGCTCAGCCAGAAGCGGCGCGCCGCCTTCGCGCAGCTGAAGAACGTGGCGCCCGTGACCAAGGACGGGCACCGCGTGACGGTGATGGTCAATGCCGGCCTGCGCGACGACGTGTCCGCGCTCGACCTGACCGGCGCCGACGGCATCGGCCTGTTCCGCACCGAGTTCCAGTTCCTCGTCTCGGCGACCTTGCCGCAGCGCGAGGCGCAGCGGCGGCTCTACCGCGACGTGCTGGAGGCTGCGGGCGACCGGCCGGTGGTGTTCCGCACCGTCGACATCGGCGGCGACAAGGCGTTGCCCTATCTCAACCATGACGAGGATGGCGAGGAGGAGAACCCCGCGATGGGCTGGCGCGCGCTGCGCCTGGCGCTCGATCGCGACGGCCTGATGAAGGCGCAGGCGCGCGCGCTGATCGAGGCGGCGGCGGGGCGGACGCTCAACGTGATGTTCCCGATGGTCTCCGAGCCCTGGGAATTCGACCAGGCGCGCGCGCTGTTCGAGGCGCAGCATGCCTGGCTCGCCGCCCGCGGGCGCAAGATGCCGTCCGAGATCCGCTACGGCGCGATGCTGGAGGTACCGGCGCTGGCCGAGGTGCTCGACCTGCTGCTGCCCAAGCTGCAGTTCCTGTCGATCGGCACCAACGACCTCACCCAGTTCCTGTTCGCGGCCGATCGCGCGCACCCCAAGCTGGCGCTGCGTTACGATTGGCTGAGCCCGGCGATCCTGCGCTTCCTCAAGCGGGTGAGCGACCAGGCGCGTGCGGCGGGCGTGCCGGTGGCGGTGTGCGGCGAAATGGGCGGGCGACCGCTCGAGGCGCTGGCGCTGATCGGGCTGGGCATCGACCGGCTCTCGATTACCCCCGCCGCGGTGGGGCCGATCAAGGCGATGTTGCGCGGGCTCGATCGGGGCGCGGTGATGGCGGCGATGGAGGAGATGCTGCGGCATCCGGAGGCGCCGCTGCGCGACGTGCTGACCGGCTGGGCGGAGGCGCAGGGCGTCGAACTGGCCTGACCATCCACCGGAATGATTTCCTCCCGGCGTTGACAGCGATACGGCCGGGAGGGCATCCCCTGCAGCATAAGGCGGACGTTCCAGGGTCCAACGCGTTCGCCGGAGGACAGAATGCAAGGCGACATGCCCGAAGAATCCACCCCGTCCACCGTGCGTCCGGGCGAACGTCTGCGCGCCGCGCGCGAAGCCATGGGGCTGGATCTGCCCGAGATCGCCGCACGCACCCGCATTCCGCAGCGCCACCTCGAAGCGATCGAGCAGGGCACCTATTCGGGGCTGCCGTCGATCACCTATGCCAGCGGCTTCGCCAAGGCTTATGCGCGCGCGGTCAATGTCGACGAAGTGTCGATCGCGCACGACGTCCGCGCCGAGCTCGGCCAGATCGAGCGGCCGGCGATCACCCCCGAATATCCGTTGCAGGAGCCGTCGCGCGCCGCACCGAGCGGGATCGTCTGGTTCGGCGTGATCGTCGCGCTGGTGATCGTCGCCGGCATCGGCATCTGGTACGGCACCGACTGGTTCCGTGGCGGCAGCGCCGCGCAGGGCGACAGCCTGGTCCAGGAGATCGAGGCGACCCCCACGCCTACGGCCGCCGCCGCACCGACCCCGACGCCGACCGTTCCCGCGGTCGAGCACGTCACCCTCGTCGCGCGCGGCCCCGCCTGGATCCGCATCACCGATGCGACCGGCAAGAAGCTCGTCGAGAAGGAACTGGCCGCCGGCGAGCGCTATGACGTGCCCGACGATGCCGACCATCCGCGCATCCGCACCGGCCGCCCGGACCAGCTGCAGGTGCTGCTCAACGGCAGCGAAGTCGCGCCGCTCGGCACCGAAGTGAAGGTGATCGAGGCGGAGCTGACCTCGGCCGCGCTGCGTGCCCGCGGCCAGCCCGGCGCGACGCCCTCGCCGACCGCGACCGCCGCCGCGACGCCGCTGCGCGAACGCCCGGTGCGCCGTCGCAGCGCGCCGCGCTCGGACGGCAGCGACACGACCGCCGTCCCTGCGGCCACCACGCCGGCCGGCGACACGCCCAACCCCTGAGGGGGTGGCGCAAGCGGGCGCCGCTTGGCTATAGCGGCGCCACGCCTCCGTTCCCCGGGAGGCGCGTAAGGATTGATCGACGATGCGTATTGCTCTCGCAGCGGCACTGGCCTTTGCCGCGTTCGGCTTCAACGGCACCGCGATGGCGCAGGCCCAGGACGGCAATGTCGGTCAGCGCGTCGACAAGCTGGAGCGCGAGATGCGCGCGGTGCAGCGCAAGGTGTTCCCCGGCGGTGCCGGCATGACCGTCGAGCCGCAGATCACCCAGCAGGTCGACAACACGCCCCCCGGCGTGCCCGCGACCAGCCCGCTTGCCGACCTGACCGAGCGCGTCGCGGCGCTGGAAAGCCAGATCCAGACGATGACCGGCCAGATCGAGCAGAACCAGTATCGCATGCGCCAGCTGGAAGAGGCGTTCGGCGCCTACAAGGCCGCCAACGACGCGCGGGTGAAGGCGCTGGAGACGCCGCAGCCGGTTGCCGATGCCATGCCGACCGACGGCGCCGTTGCCGCTTCCGGCAATTCGGCGGCTTCATCGGCGCAGCCTTCGGGCGATCGTGCCGCCAAGGTCGCGGCGGTGGAGAAGCCGAGCACCGGCGATGCGGGCGAAGACCTGTATCTCTACGGCTTCCGCCTGTGGCAGGCCAAGCTCTACCCGGAAGCCGCCAAGGCGCTGGAGCAGTACAAGGCCAAGTACCCCTCCGGCAAGCGCGCCAGCTTCGCGCGCAACCTGCTCGGCCGCGTCTATCTCGACGACAACAAGCCGAGCCTCGCGGCGGTGGCGCTGTACGAGAACTACACCAAGGACCCCAATGGCGAGCGCGCGCCGGACAGCCTCTATTATCTCGCCCAGGCGCTGGTGAAGCTGAACAAGCCGTCGGGCGAGGTCTGCAAGGTCTATGACGAGCTGAACAAGGTCTATGGCCCCGGGCTCTCGGCCGAGATGCGCGCGGGCGTCGCCAAGGGCCGTGCGGATCAGCGCTGCAAGTGACGCGTCGCTGATCGACGCGATCGCGGGCGCGGACGTCGCCCGCTTCCTCGCCGACTGGCGCGCGGCAGCGGGGCAGGTGCCCGGCGCGGAGGCACCGGTCGGCGTTGCCGTTTCGGGGGGCACGGACAGCCTGGCGCTGCTGCTCCTCGCCCGTGCCGCCTTTCCCGGTGCCGTGGTCGCCGCAACGGTCGATCACGGCCTGCGCGCGGAATCGGCAGAGGAAGCCGCATTCGTCGGCACGCTCTGCGCGCGCATCGACGTGCCCCATGCGATCCTGCCGCCCCGTCCCGAAATGCTGGCAGGCGGCAACCTGCAGGATCGTGCGCGGGCGATGCGTTATCGTTGCCTCGCCGACTGGGCGAGCGCCGCCGGTGCCCCGTGGGTCGCCTTGGCCCACCAGCAGGACGATCTCGCCGAAACCTTTCTCCTGCGCGCCCGGCGCGGGGCGGGGCTGGGCGGCCTCGCCGCGATGCTGCGCTGCCGGCCGCTCCGCATCGGCGCGCCGACCATGCTGGTCCGCCCGCTGCTCGGCTGGTCGCGCGCCGAGCTGGCTGCCTTGGTCCACGCCGCCGGCATCGCGCCCGTCGAGGACCCCTCCAACCGCCACCCCCGCTTCGACCGCAGCCGGATCCGCCGCCTGCTCGCCGAAACCCCCGAGCTGCCGTCGGCGCGCCTCGCCCTCGCCGCCACCAACCTGCGCGATGCCGAGGCCGCGCTGGTCTGGGTAGCCGATCGCGAATGGGCCGCGCGCGCGCAGGTCGAGGATCGCAAGGTCGCGCTCGACCTTGCCGGTCTCCCGCGCGAACTCCGCCGCCGCCTTGTCGCCCGCGCGCTCAAAACCACGGCCGATGCGCCGCCCCCGCGCGGTTCCGGGCTTGACCGGCTGATCG
This sequence comes from Sphingomonas sp. ABOLE, assembly GCF_003950455.1. Lineage (NCBI taxonomy): Bacteria > Pseudomonadati > Pseudomonadota > Alphaproteobacteria > Sphingomonadales > Sphingomonadaceae > Sphingomonas > Sphingomonas sp. ABOLE. The sequence goes on along the minus strand of NZ_QQWY01000008.1, from coordinate 113,604 downwards.
CCGCGGTGGATGCCGGGAAGGTGGCGACCTTGGCCGGAGTCGTGGTGCGACCGGGGCCCCGCTGGCGCTTCGCGCCGGCGCCCCCGCATCGATCACCATGATCGACGTTGTTCCATTGTCATTGACGCCGCCGCGCCTATCTTAGGGCTTGAAAGGTACCGGGTACACGATGAGCGATAACGGCAAGCAGCAGGGTCCGGAAAACGGGGGCAACAACCCCTGGATGAAGAGCCTGCTCATCTGGGTAGGTATTCTCGCAGCCCTGGCGCTGTTCGTCACCTTGTTCGACACTCGCACCGCGCAGCCCGCGGGCAATGCGATTCCCTATTCGACCTTCCTCGACAAGGTGCAGTCGGGCGACGTGAAGGACGTCAACATCGCGGTCGGCTCCGGGGTGATCACCGGCAGCACCAGCGAAGGCAAGTTCCGCACGAACAACCCGGGCGATCCCAAGCTGGTCGAGACGCTGCGCTCGAAGGGCGTGGTGATCAACGCACGGCCTGAGGACAGCCCGTCGATCTGGCAGTATATTCTCGTCCAGTCGCTGCCCTTCCTGCTGTTCCTCGGCATCGCCTTCTTCGTGCTGCGCCAGATGCAGAAAAATTCGGGCTCGGGCGCGATGGGCTTCGGCAAGAGCCGCGCCCGCCTGCTGACCCAGAAGGAAGGCAAGGTCACCTTCGACGACGTCGCCGGTATCGACGAGGCGCGCGAGGAATTGCAGGAGATCGTCGAGTTCCTCAAGGACCCGTCGAAGTTCGCGCGGCTTGGCGGCAAGATCCCCAAGGGCGCGCTGCTGGTCGGCTCGCCCGGCACCGGCAAGACGCTGCTCGCCCGCGCGATCGCGGGCGAGGCGGGCGTGCCCTTCTTCACCATTTCGGGTTCGGACTTCGTCGAGATGTTCGTCGGCGTCGGCGCGAGCCGTGTCCGCGACATGTTCGAGCAGGCCAAGAAGTCGGCGCCGTGCATCGTCTTCATCGACGAAATCGACGCGGTCGGCCGTTCGCGCGGCGCCGGTCTGGGCAACCAGAATGACGAGCGCGAGCAGACGCTGAACCAGCTGCTGGTCGAGATGGACGGCTTCGAGGCGAACGAAGGCATCATCATCGTCGCGGCGACCAACCGCCCCGACGTGCTCGATCCGGCGCTGCTGCGTCCGGGCCGCTTCGACCGCCAGGTGCAGGTGCCGCGCCCCGATATCGAGGGCCGCGTGAAGATCCTGCAGGTGCACATGAAGAAGGTGCCGATCGCACCCGACGTCGACGCCCGCGTCATCGCGCGCGGCACGCCGGGCTTCTCGGGTGCCGATCTCGCCAACCTCGTCAACGAGGCGGCGCTGCTCGCGGCCCGTCGCGGCAAGCGGCTGGTGGCGGCGCAGGAATTCGACGACGCCCGCGACAAGGTGCTGATGGGCGCCGAGCGCCGCTCGATGGTGATGACCGACGACGAGAAGCGGATGACCGCCTATCACGAAGCCGGCCACGCCCTGGTGTTCGCGCACGAGCCGACCGCCGATCCGATCCACAAGGCGACGATCATCCCGCGCGGTTTTGCCCTCGGCATGGTCCAGCCGCTGCCGGAGCGCGATTCGTACAGCTATCACCGCGACAAGATGCACGCCGATATCGCCGTGGCATTCGGCGGCCGCGTCGCCGAGGAACTGATCTTCGGCTATGACAAGGTGAGCTCGGGCGCCTCGAACGACATCATGCAGGCGACCCGTCTCGCCCGCGCGATGGTCACCAAATGGGGCCTGTCGGACAATCTCGGCCCGCTCGACTTTTCGGAGAGCGAGGACAGCTTCACCGGCTATTCGGTGGCGCGTTCCAAGCCGATGTCGGACGAGACCGCGCGGCTGATCGATGCCGAGGTGAAGCGCTTCGTCGAGCAGGGCCTCAACCGCGCCCGGCAGATCCTGGGCGATCATATCGACCAGCTCCACACCATCGCGCTGGCGCTGCTCGAATATGAGACGCTGACCGGCGAGGAGATCAAGAAGCTGATCGCCGGCGAGACGCTGGATCGCGGCGACCCCACCGGCACGCCGGGCATGCCCGCGGTGGGCGGCACCTCGATCCCCAAGACGCGCAAGCTCAAGGATCCGTTCGGCAACCCGGCACCGCAGGGGGCGTGACGCTCCCCGGCATTGCCAGGGTCCGCTTCGCACCGTTAGAGAACGCTTCCGGGAACCCTTCCCGGGAGCGTTTTTCCTATGCGACGACTGTTTCTGGCGGCCGGTGGACTGATGCTGGTGGCGGTGCCCGCCCAGGCGATGAGCGTGGCCGAGTTCCTCGCCAAGGTGAACGCGCTCAAGGCCAAGGGCGCGATGGCGATGTTCTCCTCGGACATCGGCGTGCTGAAGCGGGAAGTGGAAGGCGCCTCCGATGCCTATCGCGGCGACCTCGCTGCAGCCGCCGCCGCGGGCAAGAAGCCGAGCAGCTGCCCGCCGCCCAAGGGGCAGAGCAAGATGGGCAGCAAGGATCTGATCGCCGCGTTCGAGAAGATCCCGCCGGCGCAGCGCGGGATCAGCGTGAAGGCGGCGTTCGCTGCGATGATGCAGCAGCGCTTCCCCCTGCAAGTGATCCTGCAAACATAGGATAGTATTGGCGAAATCCTCGGAACGGCCGTTGTTTGCAGGCAGTTGGTGGGTCGCCGTCCGGCACCGCAATGCCGGGCGCATCGAGCACACGAAGCGCAAGGAGCGGACCGATGGACTATCGCAAGCTGGGATTTGGACTGGGCGTTTTCTCGATCGGGCTCGGCATCGCCGAACTCGCCGCGTCGAAGCGCATTGCGCGGGGCTTGTCCGCGGAAGACCATGACGGCGTGGTGCGGGCGTTCGGCGCGCGCGAGCTGCTGGCGGGCGCGGCGCTGCTTTCCGGACCGGCGCATAGCGTCCGCGTGTGGAACCGGGTGGCCGGCGACGCGATGGACATCGCCGCGCTCGGCCTCGCCGCGCGGCGGGCGCCGCAGAACAAGGCGGTCTGGGGCGCGATCGCCTTCGTCGCGGCGGCAACGGTGATCGATATCGTGACGGCGATCGGGCTGGATCGCACCACGGGGAAGACGTTGCCGGTCGGACAGGAGGAGGCCGAGAGCGCGGCCGCGGCGGAGACGCCGTCGGTGACGGCTGACAAGCCAACCTCGATCGAGCCGGGCGGCGCGCAAGCCCTCGCGTCGATGGTGGGGTGACGTCTCTCCCCCTCCCGCAAGCGGGAGGGGGCAGAGAAGGCAGGAGTCGGATGTTGCTACTCCCCCTTGGTGGTCGCGTTGGGGTTGGGCCCGCCCTCATAGTTTATATGGCTCTGCCCGCCATGGCCCATCAGGTGGCCGGGGCCTTCCTTCTTCGCCTTTTCCGGATAGGGATTCGGATAGGCGCCGCCTTCGCTCTCGCCTTTGGGCCGCCCCTGCGTCTCCACGTCCGAGACACCGTCGGGCGCGCCCTTTTGCGCACCGCCGCCGTTCGCCTGCATCGGCTGTTTGTCGGTCATTCGCCAAGCTCCTGATTGTTCGTGTTGCGCTCGCAAATCAACGAAGCGGTGCGCATGGCCGTTCCGCTGATCGGCCAAGTCGTTCAGCGCTGCGCCACCAGCCATGTTGAAGAAGCCGGAACGACCCGCGCAGTATCGTACGAACAGTGCTAGAATTGATGCACGTTATGGCGAAAAAGAATCGATCATAACCGAACTATGTGAACCATGTCGAAGCCCATCCGCTCTCTCCCCGTACCACTTAAGGAGAGACGGCATGTTCATGCACAACAAACGCCTGCAATATACCGTGCGCGTGGCCGAGCCCAACCCGGTGCTCGCCTCGCTGATGCTCGAGCAGTTCGGCGGCCCCGATGGCGAGCTGGCCGCGGCGATGCGCTATTTCACCCAGGGCCTCGCCGAGGACGATCCCGGCCGCAAGGACCTGCTGCTCGACATCGCCACCGAGGAGCTGAGCCATCTCGAGGTGATCGGATCGATCGTCGCGATGCTCAACAAGGGCGTGAAAGCGCATATCTCGGAAGGCGACATGGAAGAGGCCGAGCTGTACATGTCGCTGACGCAAGGGGGGAACAGCCACACCCAGGCGATCCTCTATGGCGGCGGCCCGGCGCTGACCAATTCGGCGGGCGTGCCGTGGACGGCGGCCTATGTCGACAGCCGCGGCGACCCGACCTGCGACCTGCGCTCGAACATCGCCGCCGAGAGCCGCGCCAAGATCGTCTATGAGCGGCTGATCAACCTCACCGACGATGCCGGCATCCAGGACGCGCTCAAGTTCCTGATGACGCGCGAGGTGGCGCACCAGAAGTCGTTCGAGAAGGCGCTCTATGCGATCGAGGACAATTTCCCGCCGGGCAAGCTGCCGGGCGTGCCGGAATATGCGAGCATGTACGTCAACACCTCGCAGGGCGAAGGCGACATGCGCGGTCCGTGGAACGACGGGCCGGAATGGGACCGGGTCGACGATCTCCAGCAGACGCTGCCCGCCGACGATGGCGACGGTATGCCGACGGTGACGCTGGGTTCGGCCGACACCGCCGCGCTCAGCCAGCTGGCCGAGCGGACCAAGTCCGATCCTTCGACCAACCCGACCACCGGCGCCGATCTCGCCGCTGGCCCTGGCGCGGGGCGGACCAAGAGCGACGTCGAAGCGTGAGGCTTCGGCCCGGCCGGGCATGCTGCTCGGCCGGGTCTTGCTTCAGCGGCGCTCCAGCCTGTCGAGCCAGGCGCCGAGCCTACCGCGCGAATAGGTGAGCGCCTGGTAGAGGCCGAGCGAGGCCTTGGCCCAGCGGATGTACAGCCCCGGCATCCCCACCCGATCCGCCGCCCAGGCGATGCGGTGGCTCCAGGCGGCAATCCCGGCGCGGGTGCGATAGACAAGCTTGCGCCGCCATCCAATCCCGGCGGCGCTGGGCGCCACGCGCTTCTTCGGGCGGATCCCCCGCCGCGTCCAGGTCAGCCGATAGGCCAGGCCCTCGCGGCGATGCCGCAGCCCGGCATCCTGCGTGCCTGCGATGAAGTCGGCGTCCACGGACTCCAGCGCCAGCCGTCCCTCGCCGATCGCCGCCGCCACTATGTCGCGTAGCACCGGCGCGCGGACGATCACGACGTTGGTGCCGCGGCCGTCGGAGGCATAGGGCTCCACCCAGGCATCGCCGAACGCGATGTCGGCGGTTTCCGCGACGACGTCGTCGCATAGGTTGCACGCGCTGTTCTGGAAGAACCCCGCGCCCCAGTCGCCGTCGGCCAGATGCCACCAGTCCTGCCAGCGCGCGCTGCCGTCGGCGAGGGTCAGGTGCGCGGTGTACCAGTTGGCGGGGCGATCGGCGTCCTTGCGGCGATAATCGACGGCGGTCACCCCGTCTGGGTCGACGTCCAGCTGCCAGGCGAAGCTGTCGACCAGCCGCCCGCTCTTCATATGGCCGCAGAACAGCCCGAGCGTTGCGGTGATCCGCTCGGCGAGCACCGGCTCGGCAGCGCGGGCGAGGTGCACCGCCTTGACGAAGCAGGGCACGCCGACCACCGCATAGCGGCCCGGCACCCGTCGGATCTCGTCGAGCACATGGGCGAGGTGGACCGGATGGTAGCGCGAGCGCGCGCCCTCGGCGATCTGGTCGAGGCTGCGCGAGATGCGGTAGCCGAAATGCGGCGCGCCGGGGCCGGGCAGCGGCACGACATGCGCGACGCCGTCGATCAGCCCGCGGCGGAGCAGCTCGGCGGCGACCCAGCTGACCATCCCGCCCGAACTGCCCCCGGCGCGGAAGTCGCCCTCGGCGACATGGCCGACATAGGCGGCCTCGAACCGACCGATCCTCGGGTCGGCGACCGGGGCGGCGGGGAAGCGATCCTCGGCGATCGCATTCTCGTCCACCGCCTGGGGTGAGAAGGGGCAGGTGGCGGCGAAGTGCGGCGTGGCCGTCTCGCGCCAGCCGGGCGGGCCCTGGGGCTTGAGCTGGCGATAGCCGTCCCAGCCCATATGCCCGCCCCCGCCCGACGCACAGCCGCCGCAGCCGATGCACAATCCGGAGCGACTAATGGCGGCCGGGCTGGGCGCCTCAGCCAAGCACCTTGTCCAGATAGGCGTTCGACTGGTCGCGCATCGCCGCGATCCTGCCGCCGATTGCGGCATCGAGCGGCACGTCGAGGATCGCGCCGAGATCGATCCGCGCGCCGGGCACGAGCAGGTGCCGTTCGGCGCCGAGCAGCTCGGTCAGGTCGCGCACCTTGTTCATCCGATAGGGCGAAGGCGCGCAGGCGAAGGGCGTCTTGTTAAGCAGTGCGAACACGCAGCCATGGAAGAAGTTGGTCAGCACCGCCTGCGCCCCCGACATCGCCGCGGCGAAGTCGTGTGGGCCCGCATCAAGCCATTGTTCGTCCGCCCAGTCGTTGCGATAGCCGATGCTGATCAGCCGGATGCCGCGCGCCGTTGCCCAGTTGCGCGCCGCCGCGGCGAAATCCTCGGGCAGGCCGTGGCCATAGACCAGCGCGTAGCGACCCGCGGGCACCGGCGTCGCCGCGTCGGACTGGGGCGGGAATTGCAGGCAGGGATCAAGCACCACCATTGGCGCCTTGCCGATCGCCTCTGCCACCAGCTTCTGGCTGTTGGCGTCGCGCACCGCGATCCTGTCGAAGCGGCGCAACTGGTCCTGCCAATAGGGATCGAGCCCGGCATCGGCATCATAGCTGCCGAAGCTTGCGGCATAGGCGGCGACGCATTCGGCGTTGAGCCCCTGGCCGAAGAAGATCGAGGCGCCGCCATACCAGGGGTGGCGCAGGTTCCACACCTCGTCGCTGCCGACCAGCACGGTATCGACATGCGGCATCTCCAGCGGATCGACCAGGTCGAAGCCCGGCGAGAGCGGCAGCGCATCGAAGGCGCAGAGGAACTTGCGCAGTTTGGCGCCATAGCGGCGGCGATCCCCGGCGCTGGCGCGCACCGGCAGCGTCGGCTGGAGCGCGCCCCGCCATTCGGCGCGGGTGACGCGGGGGCATTCGTGATCGAGCAGCATCACCCGGTGGCCGCGCGCATGCACGCCCTCGGCCAGGCAGCGTGCCTGCCAATAGGAGCCGTAATTGATGCAGCGATGGAAGGTGAGGATGCCGACACTGCGCGTATCGCTGCGCAAGTCGTAGAGAAGCGTCGAAGAATCGTCGGACCCCGGAAGTTTCATGCGCGCGCGCATCCGGTGCCGAAAACGGCCGAAGCCATGTGGTGTCCTCCCTCTGGTTTCGCCATGAACGAGGGGGAGGGCGTGCGGTTGCGCCTCAAGCCTAAAAATTGAGGGGTGACGTCAGCCTCAGCATGCCTCCGGCCAGTACAGCCGCATCGGGTTGCCGACGAGCAGCTTGTGCTGAAGCGCCGGCGTCGGCGCGATGCGCGGGATCATGTCGACCAGCGCGCCGTCATCGGGGATCGCATCCTGCATGTTGGGATGTGGCCAGTCGGTGCCCCACAGCACGCGGTCCGGATAATCGGCGACCAGCGGCGCCACCGCGGCCGCGAAATCGTCCCAGGGCGGGCCCTTGGCGTCGAGCCGGTCGGGGCAGGTGACCTTGGTCCAGATGTCGGGGCGGCTGTCGAGCAGCGCGCGGAATGCCTGCATGTCGGGGCCGTGCGCGCCCTGCGCCACGTCCGGGCGGCCCATATGGTCGATCACCAGCAGCGTCGGGATCGCGTCGAGGAAGGGCCGGAGCTCGGCGAGGATATCGGCCTCGAAATAGACCACCACATGCCAGCCGAGCGGCTGGATGCGGCGGGCGACTTCCAGGAACTTGTCCTTGGGCGCATCGTCGACGAGCCGCTTGAGGAAGTTGAAGCGCACGCCGCGAATGCCGCCGTCGTGCAGGCGTTCGAGCTCGGCATCGCTGATCGCCGGATCGACCACGGCAACGCCGCGGGCGCGGCCCTCCGACTTGGCGATGGCGTTGAGCGTCGCGGCATTGTCGGTGCCGTGGCAGCTCGCCTGGACGATCACGTTGCGGGCGAAGCCGAGCCTGTCGCGCAGCGCGAACAACATCTCGGGCCCGGCATCCTCGGGGAGGTACTTGGCCTTCGCGCTGAACGGGAACTCGGCCATCGGGCCGAAGACATGGCAGTGCGCATCCACCGCGCCGGGGGGCGGGGTGAAGCGCGGTACGCTGGGATCGGCGTGCCAGCTGGTGATACGGCTCATGCGAAGACCTCTCCGTCCATCAGCTTGCGCGCGGTGCGCAGCATCGCGGCGGTGACCACCGCGCCCGTTTCGTCCAGCTCCATCACGCAGGTGGTCTCGCCGGTCGGATGCTCGACCGACAGCGTCTTGCGCTGGCCCTCGGGCACCACCGCGACCTCGGCCGCAGGCGAGCCCGGCAGCAGGCAGGCGGTGGCGACGCTCACCGCGCCGAGCACGCCGATCGAGGCATGGGCGCGGTGCGGGATGAAGCTGCGCACCGTCACCGCGCCGCCGTTGCGGGGCGGGGCGACCAGCATCATCTTGGGCACCGACTTCTCGCGCACGTCGCCGAGGTGCATGCGTTCGCCCACCGCGAGCCGGATCGCCTCGATGCGGGCCTTGAGCGCGGTGTCGCCGTCGAGCGTGTCGCGATCCTCATAGCCGGTGACGCCGACGTCCGCCGCCTTCAGCACCACGCAGGGCATGCCGTTGTCGATCAGCGTGACGGGGACGCCTTCCACCACGTCCACGACATTGCCGGTCGGCAGCAGCGCGCCGCAGGAGGAGCCGGCGGTGTCGCGGAATTCGAGCGGGATCGGGGCGGCGGTGCCGGGCACGCCGTCGATCCGGGCGTCGCCGGCATAGGTGACGCGGGCCTGCGGGGTCTGCACCGTGGCGACGGCCTGTTGGCCGGTATTGACCAGATAGACGCGGACGCGCGTCTCGCCGTCCTGCGCTTCGACCAGTCCACGTTCGATCGCGAAGGGGCCGATTCCAGCGAGGATATTGCCGCAATTCTGCGCGTCGGAAACGACCGCCTGGTCGACGAACACCTGGAGGAACAGGTAATCGACATCGGCGCCCTCGCGGCTGGATTTGCGCACCACCGCCACCTTGCTGGTCAGCGGGTCGGCGCCGCCCATGCCGTCGATCTGGCGCGGATCGGGCGAGCCCATGATGCGCAGCAGGAAGGCATCGCGCGCGGCGGTGTCGGCGGGCAGATCCTCGGCGAGGAAGAAAGCGCCCTTCGAGGTGCCGCCGCGCATCCACATCACCCGGGCGGCGGTCATGCGGCGTACACCCGCACGATCCTCCCCGAGCATCGCTCGGGGAGGGGGACCGCGCCCGCAGGGTGTGGTGGAGGGGCCGCCGCGCGAGCGGCGGCATCCCGGCGGCGATCGGCACCCGCGCCTTCGGCGCGGCCCCTCCACCATTCGCTGCGCGAACGGTCCCCCTCCCCCGGCAAGCCGGGGGAGGACTGGGCGTACTGCTCACACATATTTCAGGCCCATCTCGGCGAGGCGGGGGCGCATGGCGTAGATGTCGAGCCCGAGCTCGCCGGCCGTCAGCCGCTGGCGCTTGGCCTCCTCGGCGGCTTCGCGGGCCTGCGCCTTCTCCAGCACGGCAGCGGCGTTGCCGCGCGGTACCACGCACACGCCGTCGTCATCCGCCACGATCACGTCGCCGGCGTTGACCAGCGCATTGGCGCAGACCACCGTCACGTTGACCGAGCCGAGCGTCGCCTTGATCGTGCCCTGCGCGTGCACCGCCTTGGACCAGACCGGAAAGCCCATCGCGGTCAGGTCGCGCACGTCGCGCACGCCCGCGTCGATGATCAGGCCGCGGCAGCCGCGCGCCTGCGCCGAGGTGGCGAGCAGGTCGCCGAAATAGCCGTCGGTGCAGGGGCTGGTCGGCGCGAGCACGAGGATGTCGCCTTCGCGCAGCTGCTCGATCGCGACATGGACCATCCAATTGTCGCCCGGCGGCGCGGAGATGGTGACGGCGCTGCCCGCGATCCGCGCGCCGGCATAGATCGGCCGCAGGTGCGGCGCGAGCAGCCCGGTGCGGCCCTGCGCCTCGTGCACCGTGGCGACGCCGGCATGGGCGAGGCCGTCGATCACCGCAGGATCGGCGCGTTCGATGTTCTGGACGACGATGCCCGACATGGCAGCTCCTCTGGTCTTTTGCCGGTGGAGGTGCGCGCATGGCGCCAGCCGAGCCAATCGGAAGGATGGCAAGGTCATTAGTTTTTGCTAATCGTCGTGTGTGCAGGTCGATCAGCTCAATATCCGCCATCTCGCCGCGATGGCCGCCGCGGTGCGGCTGGGCAGCGTCAGCCGCGCGGCGGAGGCGGTGAATCTCACCCAGCCGGCGGCGACCCAGGGCATCGCCAAGCTGGAGGCGCAGCTGGGGCTCGCGCTGTTTGAGCGGCGCGCGACCGGCATGATGCCGACCGAGGCCGCCGCGCGGCTCGCCCCGCGGGTGGAGGCGGCGCTGCGGCTGATCGGCAGCAACCGGGTGACGGCGGCGCAGCTGCGGGCGTTCGTCGCGCTGGCGCAGCGGGGGAGCTACCCGGCGGCGGCGCAGGCGGCGGGGGTGACGGTTTCCTCGCTGCACCGCGCGGTCGGCGATCTCGGGCTGGCGCTGGGGCAGCGACTCGTCGACCGGCGGGGGCGGGGGCTGGTGCTCACCCATCATGGGGCGCAGGTAGCGCGGCGGCTGCGGCTGGCGCTTGCCGAGCTGCGCGCGGGGGTGGAGGATCTCGGCGAACTGCTCGGGCGAACGTCGGGCCGGATCTCGATCGGGGCGATGCCGCTCTGCCGTGCGCGGCTGTTGCCCCATGCGATCAATGCCTTCCGCCGCGCCCACATGGGCATCGACCTGCTGATCCACGAAGGCGCGCATGGCGAGCTGGTCGGACCCTTGCGCGACGGCGAGGTCGACCTGATGATCGGCGCGCTGCGCGATCCCGAGACGCTGGGGCCGGACCTCGTCCAGGCGCGGCTGTTCGACGATCGGCCGACGATCATCGCCCGCGCCGGGCACCCGCTGGCGGCCGCGCCCGATCGGCTCGCGGCGCTGCATCGCCACGGGTGGATTGTGCCCCCCGAGGGCACGCCGCTGCGCACCTTGTGGCGCAATCTGTTCGCTGCACTCGGTGGCCCGCTGCCGCCCGTGCCGATCGAATGCGGATCGGTGATGACGATCCGCGAGCTGCTCCAGGCCGGTGACGAGCTGACCCTGCTCTCGGTCGACCAGCTGTCGGTGGAACTGGCCAGCGGGCTGCTCGTCGATCTGGGGCCGGCGCCGGGTGCCGTCATGCGGACGATCGGGGTGACCCACCGCGCGGACTGGCGGCCCACCCGCGCACAGGCAGCGTTCCTGGCGACGCTCCATGCCTCGGCGGCGACGCTCTATACGTAAAAACTTATAGCGGGGCGGCGGATTCGATTGGTCGCCCCGTCGGCGCTCGGCCATGCCGGGCACCATGCAAGACAGGATCGCCCTGATCGGCTTTGGAGAGGCGGGTTCGACCTTCGCGCGCGCCGGCGGCTGGGAGGCCGGCGCACGCGTGTTCGATCGCAAGACCGACGGCACCGCGGCCGCCGCGATGCACGCGCGCTATGCCGAGGCCGGGGTCGAGGGCGCGGCGACGCTGGCCGAAGCACTGGCCTACCGCCCGCTGGTCCTGTCGCTCGTCACCGCCGACCAGGCGCTTGCCGTGGCGCAAGCCGCCGCGCCGCATCTGGCGCCGGGTGCGCTCTATTGCGACGGCAACAGCGTCGCGCCGCAGACCAAGCAGGCAGCGGCGCGGGCGGTGGAAGCGGCGGGTGCACACTATGTCGATCTCGCGATCCTTGCCCCGGTCGATCCCGCCCGCCTCGCCGTCCCGGTGCTGCTCAGCGGCGGACAGGCGCAGGCTGCGGCCTCGGTGCTTGCCGCCCTCGGCTTCCAGAGCATCGACATTGTCGGTGATGCGGTCGGCCGGGCCTCGTCGATCAAGATGATCCGGTCGGTGATGATCAAGGGCATGGAGGCGCTGACCGCCGAATGCATGCTCGCGGCCGAGGCAGCGGGGGTGCGCGATGCGGTGCTCGCCTCGCTCGACGCCAGCGAGCGCCAGCGTCCCTGGGAGACGCGTGCCGACTATAATCTCGACCGCATGCTGGTCCACGGGCTGCGCCGCGCCGCCGAGATGGAGGAAGTGGTCAAGACGCTGGAGGCGCTGGGCACCGGCGCCGCCATGACCCGCGGCACGGTCGAGCGGCAGCGCGCGATCGGCGCGCTGGGGCTCGGTACCCCGCCCGAGGGGCTGGGGCCCAAGCTCGCCGCGATCGAGGAGAGGACGAAATCCGCATGACGATGATCATCGACTGCCACGGCCACTACACCGTGCTGCCCAAGGCGCACGACGCCTGGCGCGAGGCGCAGAAGGCCGCGTTCAACGCCGGCGAAACGCCGCCGCCCTATCCCGAGATCAGCGACGACGAGATTCGCGCGACGATCGAGGCCAACCAGCTGCGCCTGATCCAGGAACGCGGCGCCGACCTCACCATCTTCTCGCCGCGCGCCTCGGCGATGGCCCCGCATGTCGGCGACGAGGGCGTGGCGAAGGAATGGGCGCGGCGCTGCAACGACCTGATCGCGCGCGTCGTCGCCCTCTACCCCGAGACGTTCGTCGGCGTGTGCATGCTGCCGCAGAGCCCCAAGGCCGATATGCAGGGCTCGATCGAGGAGCTGGAGCGCTGCGTCACCGAACTCGGCTTCATCGGCTGCAACCTCAATCCCGATCCGGGCGGCGGCCACTTCACCCACCCGCCGCTCACCGACCGCTACTGGTACCCCTTCTACGAGAAGATGGTCGCGCTGGACGTGCCGGCGATGATCCACGTCTCGGGCAGCTGCAACCCGGCGATGCACGCGACCGGCGGCTATTACATCGCGGCGGACACGATCGCCTTCATGCAGCTGCTCGAAGGCGATCTGTTCAAGGATTTCCCGACGCTGCGCTTCATCGTGCCCCATGGCGGCGGCGCGGTGCCCTATCATTGGGGCCGCTATCGGGGCCTGGCGGACATGCTCAAGAAGCCGTCGCTCGACGAGCATCTCATGCACAACATCTTCTTCGATACCTGCGTCTATCACCAGCCGGGCATCAATCTGCTGGCCGATGTGATCGACACGAAGAACATCCTGTTCGGCTCCGAGATGGTCGGCGCGGTGCGCGGCATCGATCCCACCACCGGGCATTATTTCGACGACACCAAGCGCTATGTCGACGCGCTGAACCTGCCCGAGGCGGAGCGCCACGCGATCTTCGAGGGCAATGCCCGCCGCGTCTTCCCGCTGCTCGACGCCAAGCTGAAGGCGCGGGGGCTATGAGCACGGACATCCACGAATATCTGGCCGAGCTGGAGGATATTCCCGGCACCCGTGTCTACACGGCGGCACGGGCGCGGCGCGGCTATTGGATGAACCAGTTCGCCATGAGCCTGATGACGGCGGAAAACCGCGAACGCTTCAAGGCCGACGAGCGCGCCTATCTCGACGCGTGGCCGCTCACCGAGGAGCAGAAGCAGGCGCTGCTCGATCGTGATTACAATCGCTGCCTCGATCTGGGCGGCAACATCTATTTTCTCGCCAAGCTCTTCTCCACCGACGGCCTCAGCTTCCTGCAGGCGGTGGGCACGATGACGGGGATGCGCCCTGAGGAGTATCAGGCGATGATGGTCGCCGGCGGCCGTAGCCCGCAGGGCGTCCGCTCGATCCGGGAGAAGCGTTGATGGCACGGATTACCGCGGGCGTCGCGACCAGCCACGTCCCCGCCGTGGGCGCGGCGATCGATCTCGGCAAGACGGCCGAGCCCTATTGGCAGCCGGTGTTCGCCGGCTATGACTGGTCCAGGCAATGGATCGCGGGCGAGAAGCCCGACGTCGTGATCCTGGTCTATAACGACCATGCCTCGGCCTTCGACATGCGGATCATCCCGACCTTCGCGATCGGCTGCGCCGAGCGCTATGGCATCTGCGACGAGGGCTGGGGGCCGCGGCCGGTGCCGGACGTGATCGGCCATCCCGATCTCGCCTGGCACATCGCGCAGAGCTGTATCCTCGACGAGTTCGACCTGACCATCGTCAACGAGATGCAGGTCGATCACGGCCTCACCGTGCCGATGAGCCTGATGTTCGGCCAGCCCGAGGCATGGCCGGTCCGGGTCGTGCCGCTGGCGGTGAACGTCGTCACCTATCCGCCGCCCTCGGGCAATCGCTGCTGGCTGCTCGGCGAGGCGATCGCGCGCGCGGTCGAGAGCTATCCCGAGGATCTGAACGTGCAGGTATGGGGCACCGGGGGTATGAGCCACCAGCTCCAGGGGCCGCGCGCCGGGCTGATCAATGCCGAGTGGGACAATCGCTTCCTCGACTGGATGAGCGGCCCCTATGGCGACGAACTCCGCGCCATCCCGCATATCGAATATCTGCGCGAGACCGGGTCCGAAGGGATCGAGATGGTGATGTGGCTGATCATGCGCGGCGCGCTGGGGCGCGACGTGCGGGCGCTGCACCGCCATTACCACGTGCCCGCTTCCAACACCGCGGTCGGGCATCTCGTGCTCGAACCCGTCCGCTGATCCAGACTTTAACAGGAGACATCCATGCGTATTGCCCTGGCCGGTGCCGGCGCGTTCGGCGAAAAGCATCTCGACGGCCTGCAGAAGATCGACGGGGTGGAGATCACCTCGATCATCAGCCGCACCGCCGAGCAGGCCGCCGCCGTTGCCGAGAAATATGGCGCCCGGCACCACTCGACCGAGCTGGCCGACGCGCTCGCCCGCGACGATGTTGACGCGGTGATCCTCTGCACCCCCACCCAGATGCATGCCGCACAGGCGATCGCCTGCATGGAGGCCGGCAAGCATGTCCAGGTCGAGATCCCGCTAGCGGACAGCTGGGCGGATTCGCAGGCCGTGCTCGCCAAGCAGCAGGAGACCGGGCTGGTCTGCATGGTCGGCCATACCCGGCGCTTCAATCCGAGCCACCAATGGGTCCACCACCGCATCGTGGCGGGCGAACTCGCCGTCCAGCAGATGGACGTGCAGACCTATTTCTTCCGCCGCAAGAACATCAATGCCAAGGGCCAGCCGCGCAGCTGGACCGACCATCTGCTGTGGCACCATGCCGCGCACACGGTGGACCTGTTCGCCTATCAGGCGGGCCGAATCGTCCAGGCGCATGCGGTGCAGGGGCCGATCCATCCCGAGCTCGGCATTGCGATGGACATGTCGATCCAGCTCAAGAGCGAAAGCGGGGCAATCTGCACCCTGTCGCTCAGCTTCAACAATGACGGGCCGCTGGGTACCTTCTTCCGCTACATCTGCGACAACGGGACCTACATCGCCCGCTACGACGATCTGGTGAACGGCAAGGAAGAGCCGATCGACGTGAGCCAGGTGGACGTGTCGATGAACGGCATCGAGCTGCAGGACCGCGAGTTCGTGTCAGCCATCCGCGAGGGGCGCGAGCCGAACAGTTCGGTGGGCAAAGTGCTCGATTGCTACCGCGTGCTCGGGCAGCTGGAGACCCAGCTGGCGGGCTGAGAAGTCAGCGCACCCCGAGCAGGGTGAGCGCGCGGGCGAGGTCGGCCTGGCGGAAGGGCTTGGGGAGATGCGCGAAGTCGCGCCCCAGCCCTTCGACACCGGCATAACCCGAGACGATCAGCGTCGGCAGCGCGCCGAGCCGCGCCTGCACCGCGCGTGCGAGGTCGGTGCCGGTCATCCCCGGCATCAGGTGATCGGTGACGAGCAGGTCGGGCACCAGGCCCCTGTCGAGCATCGCCAGCGCCGCTTCGGCGGAGTCGGCCAGCTGCACCTGATAGCCGAGCGCCTGCAGCATTTCGGCGGCCGTGCCGCGCACGATATCCTCGTCGTCGACCAGCAGCACCGTGCCGGCGCCGTCATGCGGCTCGTGGCGCTGCGGCGCTTCGTGGGCGGCGAGCGCCTCGGCGCTGACCGGCAGCCACAGCTCGACTTCGGTGCCTTCGCCCAGCCGGCTCGACAGCCCCAGCGTGCCGCCCAGCTGGCTCGCCAAGCCATGGACCATCGACAGGCCGAGCCCGGTGCCGCGGCCGACGCCCTTGGTGGAGAAGAAGGGCTCGATCGCGCGGGCGAGGGTGCCTGCGTCCATCCCCGATCCGGTGTCGCGCACCGCCAGCCGCACATAGCGCCCTGCGGGTAGCGGCGTCGGCGCATCGCCCGCGTTGCCCAACCCCAGCCGCACTTCGAGCGCACCGCCCTCGGGCATCGCGTCGCGCGCGTTCACCGCCAGGTTGAGCAGTGCCATCTCCAGCTGGTTGGCATCGGCGCGGGCGGGCGGCAGCGCCTCGGGCCTGGTCACCGACAGCGCGATCTTGGGGCCGAGCGTGCTGGCGAGCAGCGGCACCATGCCGTCGACCAGCACCGCCATGTCGACCGGCGCGGGCTGGAGCGGCTGGCGTCGGGCGAAGGCAAGCAGCCGCTGGACGAGCGTGCTCGCCCGCTCCGCCGAGCGCATCGCGCCGTCGAGCAGCCGGTGCAGCACCGGATCGTCGCCGCGCTTGCGCAGGATCAGGTCGAGGCTGCCGATGATCGGGGTCAGCAGATTGTTGAAATCGTGCGCAACGCCGCCGGTCAGCTGGCCCATCGCCTCCATCTTCTGGCTCTGGCGCAGCGCCGCCTCGGTCTCGCGCAGCGCGGCGGTGCGTTCCTCGACGCGGCGTTCGAGCGTCTCGTTGGCGGCTCGGACATCGGCGATCAGCCCGGCATTGTCGATCGCGACCGCGGCTTGTGCGGCGAGGGTGCGCGCCAGTTCCTCGTGCCGGGCGGTGAAGCGGCCGGGCAGCGAATGGCCGAACAGCAGCCCGCCCAGGACCGAGCGATCGCGCGACACGACGGGCACGGCGAGATAGCTGGTGACGACGGGGTGGCCCGCCGGCATGCCGTGATGCGGCGTGTTCTGGCCATAGTCCGGCTCGCGGGTCACGTCGTCGGAGCGCATCACCACATTGCGGAAGATCGGCGCGAACACCGCGGTGGCACGCGGCCGCCCGAGCGATTCAAAGCGGTCGCGATCCTCGCCGGAGAGCGTGAACAGGTGCAACCGCTCGCCGCTTTCGTCCATCACATTGTGGAAGAAGGCACCGACGCTGGCGCCGGTCAGCGCCACCCCCGCATCGGTGAGCATCTGCACCAGCCGTTCGAGGTCATGCTCGGCCGAGAGCGCCGCACCGACGCGATTGAGCGTCTCCAGTGCGGCCTGGGCGTTGCGTTCCTCGCTCACGTCCTCGCACGAAATGGCGATCTGGTGGATCTCGCCGTTCCAATTATAGATCGGCACCCAGTTCTGGCGCCAGGTGGAGGTCCCGTCGGGCCGCGCGCGCGTGGGTCCGGTGATCTCGATGCCGAGCAGCGGCTCGCCGGCGAGCACCCGGAGCAGCGCGGCCGCCACCTGGTCGGTGAGCTCGGGCACGATCTCGCTGACGTGGCGACCGATATGGTCGGCCACCGGGATTCCGTTCCACTCGGCAAGCTGGCGGTTGATCCGGATGTAGCGCAGATCGGTATCGAGCACCGCCAGCCCTACCGGCGAGTTGTCGTACATCACCGCAAGCTCGTCGGCCTGCTCGCGGGCGAGCCCTTCACTGGCCCGCAGCGCCGCCTCGCTCTCGCGCAGCCGGCGATCGGCCTTCACCCGCTCGGTCGTCTCGGAGACGACCGACATCACCCCGCCGACCGCGCCGTCTTCATCGCGCACCGGCGACATCGAAATGTCGAAATAGACGATTTCGCCGAAGCCATCGCGTTCGGTGTAGAAGCGCCGGTCGCGCGCGGAGAGCGTCTTGCCGGTGGTTCGCACATGGGCGAGCATCGGCCCCAGCTCGTCCCAGCTCTCCGCCCAATAGGGCTGGGCGGGGTTGCCGAGCGCATCCGGATGCTTGTTGCCGATCGTCTGGGCGTAGGCGGCATTGTACAGCGCGACATCGTCCGGCCCCCAGAAGATCGCGACCTGGGCGTGCGACGGCAGCATCAGCGTCAGCGCGTCGCGCAGGCAGCGCGGCCAGGTCTCGGGCAGGCCGAGCGGCGAGTCCGACCAGTCCCGCGCCGCGATCAGCCGATCGAGCGGTGTCGCGCTGGCGGCGTCGAGGCCCGCCGGTGGGGTCATCCCTCGGCAGGCACGATCGGATTGACGGCGCGGCGGGCCCCGGACGTGCGCCGGTCGAGCGCCGCACGAATGCGGTCGGCCAGCTGCTCGCGGCGATAGGGCTTGCCGATCACGTCGAGGTTCGAGCCGCGCGGAATGTCGGCGACGAGGTCCTCGTTATAGCCGGTGGTCATCAGCACCGGCGTCTCCGGATGGGCCTCGCGGAACTGCTCGACCAGCTCGAGCCCGCTCATGCCGCCGGGCATGACGATGTCGGTGAACAGCAGGTCGATCGTCTCGGTCCTGAGCCGCTCCAGCGCCTCTTCGCCGCTCGACGCGAGCACGACGCGGTAGCCGAGCGCGGCGATCTGCTCCTGCGCCAGCGCGCGCACGTCGTCGCTGTCCTCGACCAGCAGGATGGTTTCGCTGCCGCCGGTCGCGCCCTGGCCGGTCGCCTGTTTCGGCGCGGGGGCGGCGGGTGCGGTCCCGGTCGTGGCATTGGCAACAGGGAACAGCATGCGGATCTCGGTCCCCTCGCCGGGCGCGCTGTCGATTTCCAGCCGCCCCAGCGATTGCTGGACGAAACCATGCACCATCGCAAGCCCCAGCCCGGTGCCGCGCTCGGCACCTTTGGTGGTGAAGAAGGGTTCGGTCGCGCGGCGGCGGACATGGTCGGGCATGCCGGTGCCCTCGTCGCGAATCGTCAGGACGACATACTCGCCCTCGGGCAGCTGGTGCATCGGCGCATCGCCGTTGAGCTTCCACAACCGCGTCCCGATCGTGACGGTGCCGCCCTTGGGCATGGCGTCGCGCGCGTTGAGCAGCACGTTGAGGATCGCCATTTCGAGATGGGTGGGATCGACCTGCACCGCCGGCAGCCGGCGTTCGAGCGCGGTGACCAGCCGGATCTGCGCGCCGACGGTGTTGTCGAGCAGGTCGCCGAACTCGTGGATCAGCTGGTTCATGTCGACGGTCTTGGGCTCCAGCCGGGTCTTGCGCGCAAAGGCGAGCAGCTGGCGGGTGAGCTTCGATCCGCGATCGGCGGCGCGCGCGGCGTTGGTCAGCAGCCGGCGGTGGCGTTCGTCCTCCACCTGGCTCGCGACGATGTCGATATTGCCCGAGACGACCTGGAGCAGATTGTTGAAATCGTGCGCCAGGCCGGCGGTGAGCTGGCCGATCGCCTCCATCTTCTGCGCCTGGCGGAAGGATTGTTCGGATTCGCGCCGCCGCGTCACGTCGAGCTGGCTGGCGAAGAAGTAGAGCAGCTCGCCATCGGGCCCGAGCACCGGCGCGATGAACACCGCGTTCCAGAACGAGCTGCCGTCGCGGCGATAGTTGATCAGCTCCAGCGCGATCGCTTCCTTGGCGTCGATCGCGGCGCGCAGCTCGGCCACGGCATCGCGATCGGTCTCGGCGCCCTGGAGGAAGCGGCAGTTGCGGCCGAGGATCTCGTGCTCCTCATAGCCGGTAAGGTCGAGGAACGCCTTGTTGGCGAAGACGATCGGATTGTCGTCCTGCCGCGGGTCGGTGAGGATCATCGGCATGCGCGTCATCTGCAGCGCGGCGAAGAACACCGTGCTGCGATCGCCGAGGCCGGGCGTGTCGATGACCGCGCGCTTCCAATGGTGCGTCGGGTGATTGCCCGTCGGGCTGTAGGAGGTCGAATCCTTCAGGTCGCCGGCCGCTTCTCCGGTCGCGGCGGGCTTGTGCTCGTCGTCAGTCTGCACGCGTCTGGCTTCCTCGTGATCACAGCAACCCGCCAGACAAATGCGCGAAACGCCGTTTCGGTTGCGAACCTTTTGGAAGCATAGGAAAATTTCAGGGTTGCCGCCAGTCCAGTTGTGACCAGCCGCGCGCCGCGGCCAGCTTCGCCAGCGGGCCATGCGCGTTGACCGCGAACGCCTTGTCCGCCCAGCCGAGCAGCGGCGCGTCCGAAACATGGTCCGAATAGGCGCGGACGTAACAGTTAGCGCGCAGCAGACCCTCTGCCGCCAGCCAATTTTCGATCATGTGGAGCTTTACGGGCCCGTAACAGTTCTCGCCCTCGAGTTCGGAGAGAATATGCCCTTGCCCGTCCCGCTTCGCATTGGTCGCGATCACGTCGTCGAAGCCCAGCCGTTTGCCGATCGCCTCGGCATAATAGCGGTGAGAGGCGGTCGCCATCACCAGCCGGTAGCCGGCGGCGCGATCGGCCGCGATCTGCGCGCGCGCGCCCTGCAGCACGCCCTTCTGCAGCTCCAGATCGGCAAAGGCCTCGGCCACCACGGTCATTTCGGCGGGCGGCAGCGCGCGGCCGAGCAGCAGCCGGTGCGACAGCCGCTTGAGCCCCGCGCGATCGACGCGGCGCGCCAGATAGGCGAGGCCGCCCAGCCCCACCACCGGGAACAGCCCCAGCCGCCACGGCGCGCGGGTGCGCGCGACGTGCAACAGGAACCGCGTCCAGGTCGGTTTCGCGGTGATGGTCTTGTCCATGTCGTAGATGGCGAGGCGTTGCATTGCGCTCTCTAGCCACGGAGGAACTTGCCGTTCCAGCCAGAATCGCGGAAAGGGGGTTTCGATGAGGGCACCCGCCGACTTTGAACGGTCCGACGACAACGGCGAGGCGGTGCTCCGCTTCTCCGGCAATCTTTCGCTTGCCTGCCTGGGCGATCTGCCCGCGCGGCTAGAAACCGTGGAGGGCGACGTCGCCCGGCTCGACCTTAGCGACATCGGCCGGATGGACACGGTCGGCGCCTGGGTGGTCCACCGCTTCGCGCGCGATCGCGGTGCCAGGATCGAGGGGCTGGGCGCGGACGAGCAGCATCTGCTGGAGCAGGTGATCGCCGCCGAACACCCGATCCAGCTGCCGCCGCCGCCGCCGGGATCGCTCACCCGCGCGCTGAGCGAGATCGGCGGCGCGGTGATCAATTCGGGCAAGACGCTCTACGGCCTGCTCGGCTTCATGGGCGCGACCGTGCTCGCGCTGTGGCACGTCATCACCCATCCGCGCCGCTTCCGCTTCAACGCGACGGTGCAGCGCTTCGAGGTGGTCGGCGTCGGTGCGCTCGGCATCATCGGGCTGATGAGCTTCCTGATCGGCATCGTCATCGCCCAGCAGGGATCGGTGCAGCTGCGCCAGTTCGGCGCGGAGATCTACACGATCAACCTGCTCGGGCGGCTGACGTTGCGCGAGCTCGGCATCCTGATGACCGCGATCATGATCGCCGGTCGTTCGGGATCGGCCTTTGCCGCGCAGCTCGGCACGATGAAGCTCACCGAAGAGATCGACGCGATGCGGACGATCGGCGTCTCGCCGATGGAGGCGCTGGTCCTGCCGCGGGTCTTCGCGGTGGTGTTCATGCTGCCGCTGCTCGGCTTCTATTCCTCGATCATCTCGATCCTCGGCGGCGGGCTGCTCTGCTGGGTGGATCTCGGCATCACGCCGGTCACCTTCATCCAGCGCATCCGCGAAGTGGTGCCGCTCACCGATCTGTGGGTCGGGCTGGTCAAGGCGCCGGTGTTCGGCGCGATCATCGCGATGGCCGGCTGCTTCCACGGCATGCAGGTGGAAGGCGATGCCGAGCAGGTCGGCCAGCGCACGACCACCGCGGTGGTGCAGGCGATCTTCCTGGTGATCGTGCTCGACGCCTTCTTCGCGGTGTTCTTCACCAATGTGGGCTGGACATGACCGACGCTGCACGCGGCGACGACCGCGAAATCCTCATCCGCGTCCGCGGCCTGCGCAACGGCTTCGGCGAGCAGATCGTCCATGACGATCTCGATCTCGACGTGCGGCGCGGCGAGATCCTCGGCGTGGTCGGCGGGTCGGGCACCGGCAAGTCGGTGCTGATGCGCTCGATCATCGGGCTGCAGACCCCGCTGGACGGATCGGTGGAGGTGTTCGGCGAGAACACGATCGGCCGCGAGGAGACCGAGGCCGTCGACATCCGCAAGCGCTGGGGGATCCTGTTCCAAGGCGGCGCGCTGTTCTCGACGCTCACCGTCTCCGAAAACGTCCAGGTGCCGCTCAAGGAATTTTACCCGGGGGTCGACCAGGCGCTGCTCGAGGAAATCGCCGCCTACAAGGTGGTGATGACCGGCCTGCCGCCCGAGGCGGGGCCCAAATATCCGGCCGAGCTGTCCGGCGGCATGAAGAAGCGCGCCGGCCTGGCGCGCGCGCTGGCGCTCGACCCGGAACTGCTCTTCCTCGACGAACCGACCGCCGGGCTCGATCCGATCGGCGCGGCGGCGTTCGACGAGCTGACCGCATCGCTGCAGAAGACGCTGGGCCTCACCGTGTTCCTGATCACCCATGATCTGGATACGCTGTATGCGATTTGCGACCGCGTCGCGGTGCTCGCCGACAAGCGGGTGATCGCGGTGGGGACCATCCCCGAGCTGCTGGCGTTGGACCATCCGTGGATCCAGGAATATTTCAACGGACCGCGCGGGCGCGCCGCGGTCGCGGGCCCGAACCGGCCGGTGCATGAGGATAAGAGGGGCTGATGGAAACGCGTTCCAATCATGTGCTGGTCGGCGCGGTGGTGCTGATCCTGCTGGCAGTGCTGGCGCTGTTCATCGTCTGGCTGTCGCGGCTGGGCGGCGGCGACGAGCGCCAGTACGACATCTTCTTCAAGCAGTCGGTCGACGGCCTCAGCCGCGGTTCGTCGGTGAGCTTCTCGGGCGTGCCCGCGGGCACGGTGAAGGATATCCAGTTCTGGCGCCCGGACCCCAGCTTGGTGCGGGTGCGCATCAGCGTGCAGCCCGACGTGCCGATCCTCGAAGGCACCAACGCGACGATCCAGGGCAGCTTCACCGGCCCCAGCACCGTGCAGCTGGACGGCGCGGTGAAGGGCCAGCCGCCGATCGAATGCCCCAAGGACAATCCCCGCGCGACCTGCCCGCTGGGCGTCCCCGTGATCCCGACCAAGGCGGGCGGCCTCGGCGCGCTGCTCAGCTCGGCACCGAAGCTGCTCGAGCGGCTGACCACGCTCACCGAGCGCGTCTCCGACCTGCTCGACGAGAAGAACCAGGCCTCGATCTCGGGCATCCTCGCCAACACCAACCGGCTGACCAAGTCGCTGGCGGATCGCGGGCCCGAAATCGCCGCGACGCTGGCCGAAACCCGGATCGCGATCCAGCAGGCCGGCGCCGCCGCGCAGCAGATCGGCCAGCTCGCCGCGACGACCGACGGGCTGGTGACCAGCGACATCAAGCCGACCATCGCCAATCTGAACGCGACGATCACCTCGGCGCGCAAGAGCGTCGAGACGCTGGATGCGACGATCGGCGACGCCCGGCCGGGGATCCAGACCTTCTCGAACAAGACCATGCCCGAGGTCGGCCAGCTCGTGCAGGATCTGCGCGAGATGTCGATGGCGCTCACCAGTGTCGCGCACAAGCTCGATCAGGGCGGAGCCTCCAGCCTGATCGGCGCGCCTGCGCTGCCCACCTACAAGCCGAAGAAGTGAGGTTCCGGATGAACAAGTCCGCCATCGCCGCGCTGCTCGCCGCCGCGTCGCTTTCCGGCTGCATCTCGTTCGCGGCCAAGCCGCCCGCCTCGCTGCTGACGCTGCAGCCGGCGGCGGTGCTGCCGGCGGGCGAGGTCCAGCAATCGGGCACGGTCAAGGCCGTGACGATCGGCCCGGTCAACGCGCCGCAGGAACTGGCGACGACGCGCGTGCCGGTCCATTCGGGGCCGGGCGGGACGACGATCGCCTATGTGAAGGATGCGCAATGGGTGGAAGGGCCCGCCAGCCTGTTCGGCCGGCTGCTCGCCGATACCATCGCCGCACGCACCGGGCGCATCGTGCTGAGCCGCCGCCAGTCGCTGAGCACGCCCAGCGCCAGCCTGGGCGGTGACGTGCGCAGCTTCGGCGTCGATGCCAGCAAGATGGAAGCGGTGGTGGTGTTCGACGCGTCGCTCGGCCGCGAGGGCACCCAGGCATTCGAGCGCCGCCGCTTCGAGGCGCGCGTGCCGATCACCGCGGTGACTACCACAGCCATCGGCCCGGCACTCAACCAGGCCGCCAACCAGGTCGCCGCCGAAGTGGCGGACTGGGTCGGCAAGTAAGGCTCAGGGCCGGCGGCGGACCGCTGCCGGCAGGTCGCAGACGTTGAGCCCCGTCGCGATCGTGGGCGGGGCGGGGTTCTCGCGCAGCGCCAGCATCGCGGCATAGCGCGGGTTGTCGGTGGCGCGGACCTGGAAGTGCGGCCGCTCGTCAGGCGGCAGCTGGCTGGCGAGCCGCACCCAGGCGATGCCGGTCCGCTCGGCTTCGGTCGGATAGACGCCCATCGCGGCGTCGCTGCGCGGCAGCGCGGAGAGATACTGCATCCCCTCGATGATCCGCCCGACCACCGTGTAGTTGCGGTCGAGCCGCCGCGCCGACTGGCCGATCGGGGTGAACAGCTCCGCGCCGGTGCCGGTATCGGGCAGCGCGTCGCGCGCCACGCCCACCATGCCGTAGCAATGGGTGAGCCATGCCGCCTTGCCGTCGCTGGCGACCGGCCAGCCATCGGCGGTGACGCCGGTGGCAGCCGCGTAGGAGTCCGGCTTGGCGAGGCGCTGGGCGGGGGTGAAGGTGCCGATCTCAAACTCGGCGGGCGGGCGAGTGAGGATCTCGGGCGGCAGCGGCTTCTTCTCGGTGGGATCGCCCCATTGCGCGACCCAGTTCTCCTGCACGCGGTAGACGCTCTCCCCGTCCCACCAGCGCGCCGCGGCGAGCTTGCGGATGTTGTTCACATGCGCGGGCGCAAACCGCGCGGCGAGGCGGATCGCGACCTGCTTGCCGTTGGCCAGCTGGATCAGCAGGATCTCGTCATCGGGGATGTCGTGCCAGTCCTCGGGGGCGGGCTCGGCCGACGAGGGGGCAGGCCGGGAGGCCGCGGCGGTCTGCGGGGCAGTCTGGGCGGCGAGCGGTGCGGCGGCGAGGGCCGCGGCGAGGACGAGCAGGGTTTTTGCCATGGGGGGGAGCTTGGCACGCCAACGGACGCTTGCCTAGCCGCCCAAGGAACGGTAGGGCCGCGCCTTCCAGGTATCCTGCGGAGCGGTGGCCGAGTGGTCGAAGGCGCTCGCCTGGAAAGTGAGTATACGGCAAAACCGTATCGAGGGTTCGAATCCCTCCCGCTCCGCCACTTCGGTATAAAACCGGGAACGCCGATTCCCGCCGTTTTCCCTCCCCCAGTGGCTACCAGCGTCCTTAACAGGGTGCTTTTGCTGCCTTTGATGTAGATCGCGTCGTCCGCGACCTCTACGTGCTGGGCGAAGGCCCGGACGTGTTCCCGCCGATAGCCGCCTTTTCCAAGCCGGAGCCGGGTGCGGGCTTCGCTCGCCATTTCCCGCACGGCTGCCCCCGTGAGGCCCTGATGGGCCGAGCTTTTCAGCATGGCCTCGGTCCTTTCGGCGTCGGCCCGTGCCTGATCCCGTAGAGCGGTAAGGCCCGCGATGCGCTCGCCGAGGGCGGCTTCGGCCGGGTCGAGCGAACCGGACTCGATAGCGTCATAGAGGCGTTTGAGGCGCATGTCGGCCTCGGCCGCGCGGTGGTTCAATTCGGCGATGTGCTGGCTGCGCCGCTCAACGCTCTCCTGCCGGCGATCCAGAAGCGAGGCGAGCACGTCTTCGATCCGCTCGGGATCGAGCAGCCTTTCCTCGATATGGCCGACCACGATGCGGTCGAGCTTGTCCATGGGGATCGCACGGCCCTTGCATCCGGTTTCGCCCTGCCGCGCCCGAATCGAGCAGGCGTAATAGCGATAGCGGCCATTCTTGCCGGTGCGCAGCGTCATCGCGCCCCCGCAATTGCCGCAATGGCAAATGCCGGTCAGCAGGTTCGGCCCGCTGACGACGCGCGGCGGCGTCACCTTCGGATTGTTGACCTTCAAGCGGTTCTGCACCGCCTCGAATATCTCAAGGTCGATCAGCGGCGGCACGGGGACGGTGACGATTTCTTCCTCGGGCTTCATCACGCCCTTGTTGGAGCGGCGGTTGAAGCGATGCTCGCCGATATAGGTGCGCCGGGTCAGGACACGGTGAAGCTGGCCGATACCCCAACGCCCGCCGCTGCGCGTGAACATGCGGTGCCTGTTCAAGTAGCTGACGATGTTCTTGACGCCCATCGGGCCAGACGTGCCGTCGCCCTCCAGCGCAAGCCGGAAGATGAGGCGCACGGTGTCGGCGTGCAGCGGGTCGATCTCCAGTTTCTTCTTCATCTTCGCGCCGCGCTGCTCGGCATCGACCACGCGATAGCCGGTGGGCGGCAGCGAGCCGTTCCAGAAGCCTTGCCGCGCGTTCTCCTTCAACGCCCGAATGACATGCTTGCCGTTCTCCTTGGACTGGTATTCGTCGAACAGCGCCATGATCTGCCGCATCATGACGTGCATGGGGTCGTCGCCCATCTCCTGCGTGATGGAGACCAGCTTGACGCCGTTCTTGGCGAGCTTCCTGACGTTGAACTCCAGCTCGAAGTGATCGCGGAAGAACCGGCTGAACGAATGGACCACGACAACATCGAAGGGCGCGGGCTTGGACGTGCCGGCCTCGATCATCCGTTGGAACTCGGGGCGGCGGTCATTGGTGGCCGATGCGCCGGCTTCGACGAAGGTTTCGACAAGCTGGTAGCCACGCGAAGCGCAATAGGTTTCGCCCTGCTTGCGCTGGTCGGGAATCGACACGTCATGCTCGGCCTGCCGCGTCGTGGAGACACGCAGATAGAGCGCGGCGCGCAAGGCGACATGGGGACTTTGCATATTCATAGCGCGCTTCCTTTCGCGGCCCGGCGTTCGATCAGCGGCAGCTCCAGCGCCACGCGATCATGCAACACCTTAGGAACGACCTTCTGGCCCTCGCCGGGGTCCATGCGGACAAGGCCGTAGTTCGCCATCGTCTTGAGGGTTCGGGACAGGCTGGGCTTCGACCGCCCGGTGATCCGCGACAGTTCCTCCAGCGAGCCGGGCGACTGCTCGTCGATGACGCGCAGCAGCTCGCGGTTTCCGCTGGACAGGATTTGCGCGAAGGATTCCGTGGACGTGAACCACACCTTCGGATCGCCGGGCGCGGGCTTTTCCTCGCCCTTGGCAATCCGCATGGTGCGGGCCTTCATCTCGTCATAGTCGGCAATCCCGACTTTCAATGTGGTCATGTTACGCCTCGTTCCTTCAACACCGCGTCCACCGCCCGCCAGAAGTCGGCCAGCAGCGTGGCCGCATCCTCGTAGGCGTAAGGCTTCACGGTCTGGAGGCGGTGCCGATGGTCCATCGGCTTGCCCCTCCTGCCTCGGCCGACAGGATGGGCGTTATCGAAGCCGACCAGCCGTTCGCCCGAAGGCCCGTGAAGCGTGAGCGAGTAATCAAGGCCGCGCGGCTTCTCCGGTGATGCCGGAACGCGGGTGACAACGAACTTCACCCAATGGCCGCCCTCGGGATCGACAACAAGCACCTGACCGTCGAGGTCCAGAAGCGTGTCGAGGCTCGGGTCACGATCCTCGCTCATGACTTACTGTTACCATCTGTTGTTAATGGTGGCAAGCCCTGATTGTCAGGATCGTCGATTGGGCCGAACAGCCGGTCGAGCACGTCGCCGAAATACCGCTCGAAGATTTGCAGTTCTTCCTCGGTGATCGGCACCTTCTCGGGCCAGTCGTCGAAGACCGGCAGCGACTCCACATCGACGATGCGAAGCGGCGACCGGCGGCGCTCCCTGCCGTCCGGCGTGGGTTCATCGGCATAGTCGAAAAGATCGTCGGGAAGTGCCTCGGGGACCGGCTGTCGTGGCCGCCCTTTGCGGGCGCGGCGGCGCTCTGCGCACATGGAATCCTCCTTGGTTCTGGTGGATTCCGGGGCGCTCAAGGCCCCGGAATGAAGCGAACCATGGAGGGCAGTCGGCGGCCAGTAGCGTGCCGCATTTGCGTCTATGCGCTGGCGGCACCCCTGCCGGGATAGGACTTAGCTTGCGGTTCGCCGTGCCTTGGCGAAACCGCGATCCGTCGCAATGAACCGCTCCAGCATCGGCACGATCAGCCTTACGGGATCAGCGGCGGGCTGGCCGCTCTCGCGGGCCAGCACCTCGGCATAGGCGACCAGATCGCGGTGAAGCGGCGCGGGCAGCTCCACCGTGACCTTCACGGGCTTGTCGTCGGGCAGCGGGCCGAGTTTCAGCTTGGTCATGGTCAACCTCCTGCCGGCTCGAACACAAGGTCGCGGGTGACGATGATCCTGACCGGGAAACCGGGCCGGATGGTTAGCGTTGGCGCAACCTGCAACTGGCGCTGCACGATCTGCTGGCCTGCCTGATTGACGGTATGCTGTGCCCCGTCGCGGATGGCCCGGATCAGCCGGTCCTCGTCGCTGGTGGCCAGCTCCGTGCCGACCGCAAGCAGCGTGGATAACCCTGCGGCCTTCATCAGATCCCACCAATGATAATCGACGCCATCCTCAAGGCCGGCGTAGCCGCTGGCGTCCGCGCCCGGCAGGCGCTCCAGAACGATGGAACGGCCGCCCGGCAGGATGAGGCGATTCCACACCAGCAACACGCGGCGCTGGCCGAAGGTCACGCCATCATCGTATTGACCGATGATGCGCGTCCCTTGCGGGATCAGGAGCAGCGAGCCGGTCGGGCTGTCATAGACGTTCTCAGTCACTTGCGCCGTGATCTGGCCCGGAAGATCGGACCTGATGCCGGTGATGAGCGCGGCCGGGATCACCGCCCCGGCCTGAAGGATGTACGGCGATGCGGGCGGCGCGACACGATCCGGCGCGACGGTCTGCCGGTCCACGGGTCCGTTGAGGAACGCCGCGTGTCGATCCTGTGTCGCGGGCTGCCCGCCGAGGCCAAGCCCGGCAAGGCCGGGCATGGCCGTGCCTGCCGGCGCTCCCGTGCGCGGGCCGGACTGGAAAAAGACGTTGCTCAAGCGCGCGGCTTCTTCCTCGGCGCGGCGACGTTCCTCTGCGGGATCGACGGCGGGCGTCGCCATGACGGGCGGCGCGACGGGCTGTCCCCGGTTCTGCGCATCGAGAATGGGACGGCCGAGGTCGCCGGGCAGCGCGGGGCCGAGCACCGGGCCGGAATAGTCGCGCGGCAGGCCGGCAAGACCGTCCGCCGTGGGCCGGTTTTCGGTCGAATAGAGTTCTTCGCTACCCTGTCCCCCGTCGCGGGTCTGGAGCGCATAGATCAGCGCGCCGCCGATGCCGAGAAGCGCGACGGCTCCGACGCCCGCCAGCATCTTGCGGGACAGGCGGGTGACGCGCGGCGGTTCGGCGCGCAGCCGCATGGTCGGGGCGGTATCGGCAATGGTGTTGTCGGTCATGACGGGGAGCCTCCGGTCGCGCTGGCGGGCTGCGCGTCGGCGGCCTGCGTCGGGTTGGTTCGGACGATCCTGACGACCTGCTGGCGGTTGCCGCTGCCAAGGCGCAGCTCGGCCGCGCCGAACAGGCGGTCCACGATCAGGACGTTCTGGTGGATGCGGGAATTGACGATCTGCGGTTCGCCGTCCGTGCCGAGCACGAAGATCGGCGGCATCTCGCCCTGAACGATCCCGGCCGGGAAGACGACATAGACGCGGCGTCCATCGTCGAAGACGGAGATGGGTCGCCACGGCGGGCTGTCTCCTGTCAGGCCGTAGCGATAGTTCCGCGCGGCCTCGGCCGGGATGATCGGCGCGGCCGGGACGGTCTGGCGCTGGCCGGGCGTTGCGGGATACGCCCATGCGACGGCGGGCATGTAGAGCGATTCCCGCGCGCGCAGCTCGATCATGTAGGTGCGCCGGTCGGTGGTGACGACAAGGTTGGTGGAAATGTCCGGGCGCGTCGGCTTCACGAGGATATGGACGCGGCGGTTCGCGCCGCTGCCGCTCTCGGTGTCGCCGATGATCCAGCGGGCGGTGTCGCCGGCCGCGATCGGCCCCGCGCCGGTCAGGCTTTCGCCCGGCTCCAGCGCAATGGTCGTGATCTGCCCGACTGCGGCATAGACCTGATAGAGCGCGCCTTCGCTCCAAGGGAAAACCTGTATGGCGTTGTAATAGCCTTCGCGGCGCGGCTCGACGCGGGCGGCCGCATTGGCGTTCTCGACGCGGCCGGTCGGTGTGCCGGCGGCCTCGCCGCCACGCGCCACGGTCCATGCCGGGGGCACATGCAACGGCCGCGAGGTGTTGTCGGTCGCTGTGGCCTGCACGGTCGGCAGCGGCGGCACGCTGGCGTCGTAGCTGAATTGCGGCGTCCGGTTGGTCGCGCAGCCCGCCAGCATGGTTGCGGACAGGAGAAACGCGGAAACGGTCGGTTTGCTGATGGCGTGGGTCATTGGCTCATCTCCCGCGACCATGAGATTGCATTGACGTAGATGCCGAGCGGATTGGCGCGCAGCCGCTCGGTGTCGCGCGGCGGCTGGATGACGATGGTGAGGATGGCCGTCCATCGCTCGGTGCTGGAAAGCTGGCCGTTCTCGAAATGGCGTTCCGTCCACGCGACGCGGAAGCTGTTGGGGGACGCCCGGATGACGCTCGAGACCTCGACGGCGACCTGCTGACGGCCGACTTTGGCGAAGGGATCATTCGCCCTCGCAAAATCGTTCAACGCCGCCGCGCCGCGATCCGTGGTCCACTCATAGGCGCGAAGCCAGTTCTGGCGGACAATGATCGCGTCGGCCGGGATCGCGCGGACCTGCTCGATGAAGCGGCCGAGATGGAAAGCGAGCTGCGGATCGGTCGGGCGATAGTCGGCGTTCGCGGGCGCGACGGTCTGCGCCTGACCGAGATTATCGACCTGCACGACCCAAGGCACCACGGTCCCGCGTGCGGATTGCCAGACAAGCGCCGAGGCGAAGCCGGCCGACAGGATCAGGGAGCCGAAAGCCATATAGCGCCAGTTCCTCGCCTGCACGCGGGCCGAGCCGATACGCTCGTCCCATGCCTGCGCGGCCTTCTGATAGGGTGTCTCGGGTTCCGGCGTCTTGCCGTAATGGGTCGATGGTCGTTTGAAGATGCTCATGAGCGGTCACTTTCGGAAAGGTTGATGGAAGAACCGGAGCCGTGGCTGTCGCCCGACCGCACCGCATGGGCCGTCATGGTCGCGCCATGGTTCATGGCCTGCGAGCGGCGCATCCGCTGCGCCCATGCGGGAGGACCGCCGCTCGCCCCTGACGGCGCGGCAGCGGCTGTGTCGGCGGTTGCGCCGCCGACCGTGCCCATGGTGGAGCTGCCGCCCGACGCGCCGAATCCGGCCTTAGCGCCAGCGGCGAAGCTGGATTTGACGCTTTCGCCTGCTTGGGAAGCGGCGCGTTTAAGGGGAGAGATGGCGGCCGAGCCTGCGGCGCGGGCGACGCCGCCGAGACCGGAAGCGACGCCGGCCGCGCCGGTCTGGCCGAGCGAGCCGAGGCTATAGGCAGCGCCCGCCGCGCCCGCGGCCGTCGCGCCGCCCCGAACGGCCGCGGCTCCACCGGACAGGGCAGCAGCGCCACCTCTGGCGGCAAGCATGGCCCCGCCACCGGCCGCCGCACCTCCGGCAAGCACCATGCCGCCGGCAGCGAGGCCGGTTCCCACGGCCGCGCCCGCGCCGAGCTGCGGCCCGCCCGACACGATGCCGTTGGCGATGCCGGGGCCGAAGATGCCAAGGCCGAGCAGCGACAGCGCGGCGAGCACAATCGCCATGGCGTCGTCGATGGTCGGGGTCGCCCCGCCGAAACCGGCCGTGAATTGGGAAAACAAGGTGCTGCCGATGCCGATGATGACGGCGAGCACCAGAACCTTGATGCCGGACGACACCACGTTGCCGAGCACCTTTTCGGCCATGAAGGCGGTCTTGCCGAAGAGTCCGAAGGGGATCAGCACGAAGCCGGCGAGCGTCGTCAGCTTGAACTCGATCAGCGTGACGAAAAGCTGGATGGCGAGGATGAAGAAGGCCAGCACCACCAGCGCCCACGCAAACAGCAGGCACGCGATCTGGATGAAGTTCTCGAAGAAGGCGATCCAGCCCATGAGGCTGGAAATGGAATCGAGCAGCGGGCGGCCGGCGTCGAGGCCGGTCTGTGCGACGCGGCCCGGCCGCATCAAGTCGGCAACCGAAAAACTGGTGCCGGACGCCATGAGGCCGAGGCCGGCGAAGCTCTCGAAGACGATGCGCGCGAGGTTGTTCCAGTTGCCTATGATGTAGGCGAAGACGCCGACGAACAGGGTCTTCTTCACCAGCCGCGCGATAATGTCGTCATCCGCGCCCCAGGCCCAAAACAGCGCGGCGAGCGTCACGTCAATGACGATCAAGGTGGTGGCGATGAAGGCGACCTCGCCGCCGAGCAGGCCGAAACCGCTGTCGATGTAGCGGGTGAATACGCCGAGGAAATTGTCGATGACGCCCGTATTGTTCATGGTCAGCGTCCTTCGCCGGATTGCGGCGTCGTGGGTGCTGGCGTGCGGACGAGGAAACGGTCACGGGATTCAGCCCATGCGGCGAGGCAGGTGGCATCGCTGGCGGCTGCCTCGCCGAGCTGCTGGCAGCGGCGCAGAGTTTCGCGCAAGGGATCGGTCGGCTGCGCGAGGGCCGGCGCTGGAGGCGGCGCGGAAGGTTCGTCCTTCCGCGCCATGTCGATTGCGGTCGCCGTGACGGCGATGGCGACGAACACCACGGCCCCGAGGCGGGCCAGCATCTTGCCGTCCATGGCGAGCCTCCCGGTCAGTTGCCGTTGTTGAACATCTGCGCATTGCCCGGCTGGTAGCCGTTGCCGGGCGTGAGGAAGCGACGGCGCTGTTCACGGCCCTGCTCGGCAGCGGCGGCGCGCTCTGCCTCGGTCAGCGCGTCGGCGCGGCCGTTCGCGGAAATGACCGCGATCAGGTCGGAAAGCTGCTGCGACTGGAGGGCGAGAAGCTGGTTGCCGGCCTGCGTGGCTTGCAGCGCGCCGGTCGCCCCTTGGCTCTGGCCGACCAGCGCGGCCATCTCGGCGCGGTTGCTGTCGATATTGCCGACCGCGCCGGCCTGAACGCGCATGGCGTCCTGCAAGCCGCCGACCGTGTTCTCCCACCGGCTGCGCGCGTCGGCGACAAGCTGGGCGTCGGTCGTCGAAAGCGAGACGTTGCCATATTGCTGCTGGAACGCTTGGTCGATCTGCCCGACCTCGAACGCGATGTTCTGCGCCTGCCCGAGAAGCTGCTGGGTGCGCTGGACGTTCCGCTGGAGCTGCTGGAGCGACGAATACGGCAGGCTCGCCAGATTGCGCGCCTGATTAATGAGCATCTGCGCCTCGTTCTGGAGGCTGGTGATCTGGTTATTGATCTGCTCCAGCGTGCGCGCGGCCGTGAGCACGTTCTGCGCGTAGTTGGACGGGTCATAGACGATCCGGCCGAAAAACTGGGCTTGAGCCGGGCTTGTCAGCATGGGCGAAAGCGCGGCCGGGACGGCGAGCGCCAGCGCGAGGGCCGAGGCCCCGAGGGTCTTGGAATAGGTCATGGAAGAATCTCCTGCGTGGGGTGGGTATCGAGCCGGGCCGGCGCGGCGGATTCCGCTCGGTCGGCAAGATTGGTGAGGTTCGGGATCAGGTCGGCCGCCCACTCGACGCCGCGCTCGCGCAGCCATGCGGAGAGGAAGCCGTCGCGGCCGTGTTCGGCGACGATCTGCGCAATGAGCGTCTGGTCGGACTTGGAGGATGCGGCGCAGAGCGCGAGGCCGACTTCGGACAGGCCAAGCTCGAACAGGCGATTGCCCCTGCGGCTTTGGCAGTAGTAATCCCGCTTGGGTGTGGCCCGCGCGAGGATTTCGATCTGGCGGTCATTCAACCCGAACCGCCTGTAGATCGTGGTAATCTGCGGTTCGATGGCGCGCTCGTTCGGCAGCAATAGCCGCGTCGGACAGCTTTCGATGATGGCGGGCGCGATGTTGCTGTTGTCGATGTCGGAGAGCGATTGCGTGGCGAAGACGACGCTGGCGTTCTTCTTGCGCAGAGTTTTCAGCCATTCGCGGAGCTGACCGGCGAAACCCTCGTCGTCCAGCGCAAGCCAACCCTCGTCGATGATGAGCAGCGTCGGCCGCCCGTCGAGCCGGTCGCCGATACGATGAAACAGATAGGCGAGCACGGCCGGGGCCGCGCCGGTTCCGACAAGGCCCTCGATCTCGAACGCTTGCACATCGGAGCTGCCAAGGTGCTCGGCTTCGGCGTCGAGCAGCCGGCCATAGGCACCGCCGACGCAATAAGGCCGAAGGGCCTGTTTGAGGTCGTTGCTTTGAAGCAGGACCGCAAGGCCGGTGATGGTGCGCTCTCCGACCGGCGCGGACGCCAGCGAGGTCAGCGCCGTCCAGATATGCTCCTTCACTTCCGGCGTGATCGCCAGTCCTTCACGCATGAGGATGGCGGCGATCCAGTCGCCAGCCCACGCCCGTTCATAGGTATCGTGGATGCGGGCAAGCGGCTGGAGCGAAACCGAAGCCTCGGCCCCTTCCGTGAGGCCGCCGCCCAAATCGTGCCAGTCGCCGCCCATGGCGAGCGCGGCGGCGCGAATGCTGCCGCCGAAGTCGAAAGCGAAGACTTGGCTGGCCTCATAGCGCCGGAACTGCAAGGCCATGAGCGCGAGCAGGACGGACTTGCCCGCGCCGGTCGGGCCGACGACAAGGGTGTGGCCCACGTCCCCGACATGGAGACTCAACCGGAACGGGGTCGATCCATCGGTCTTTGCGTAAAGCAGAGGGGGCGCACCGAAATGATCGTCCCGTTCCGGCCCCGCCCACACCGCTGAAAGCGGGATCATGTGGGCGAGATTCAAAGTGCTGATAGGCGGCTGGCGGACATTCGCGTAGGCGTGTCCGGGGAGGCTGCCGAGCCATGCGTCAACCGCGTTGACGCTCTCGGGCATGGCGGTGAAGTCGCGGCCCTGAACGATCTTTTCGACCAGGCGCAGCTTCTCGTCGGCAAGGCGCGGGTCGGCATCCCATACGGTGACGGTGGCCGTGACGTAGGCCATGCCCGCCACGTCCGCCCCAAGCTCCTGCAACGCCATGTCGGCGTCGAGCGCCTTGTTCGCGGCGTCGGTGTCCACAAGGGCGGACGCCTCGTTGGTCATCACCTCTTTCAGAATCGCGGCGACGCTCTTGCGCTTGGCGAACCATTGGCGACGGATGCGGGTCAGCAGCCGAGTCGCATCGGTCTTGTCGAGCAGGATCGCGCGCGTGCTCCACCTGTAGGGGAACGGCAGGCGGTTCATTTCGTCGAGCAGGCCCGGCGTCGTCGCGGTCGGGAATCCCACGATGGTCAGCACGCGCAGATGCGCGTCGCCAAGGCGCGGCTCCAGCCCGCCGGTCAACGGCTGGTCGGCGAGCAGCGCGTCGAGGTGCATGGGCACCTCGGGCACGCGCACGCGATGGCGGTTGGTCGAGATGGTCGAATGGAGATAGGTCAGCGTCGCGCCGTCATCCATCCAACGGCACTCGGGCATGAAGCCGTCGAGCAGCGCCAGCACGCGGTCGGTGCGGTCGATGAAGCCGCGCAGCAGCTCCCAAGGGTCCACGCCTGTTTTCTCGCGGCCCTCGTAGAGCCATGCCTCAGTGCGGGCGGCTTCCTCGGCCGGCGGTAGCCAGAGAAAGGTGAGGAAGTAGCCGGACACGAAATGCGCGCCCGCTTCCTCGAAACCGGCTTTGCGCTCTGCATCGACCAGCGCCGAGGCGGGATCGGGAAAGGTGCTGCGGGGATACGTCGCGGCTTCGCTGCGCTGTGCCTCTACGAAGATGCTCCAGCCGGAGCCTAGACGGCGCACGGCATTGTTGATCCGGCCGGCGATGGCGACCAGCTCGGCGGCGACGGCGGAATCCAGATCGGGACCGCGAAACTTCGCGGTGCGCTGGAACGAGCCGTCCTTGTTCAAGACGACGCCGGAGCCGACAAGCGCGGCCCATGGCAGATAGTCGGCGAGCCGGGTGGCGGTGCGGCGGTATTCGGCAAGGTTCATCATGGCCGCGCCCTCACACCGCCAGATGACCGGGAATGCGGAGGTGCCGCCGCCCGACCTCGACGAATTGGGGATCGCGTTTCGCCGCCCATACGGCTGCGAAATGGCCGATGGCCCATATCGTAAGGCCGACCAGCCAGAGGCGCAGGCCAAGGCCTATGGCCCCGGCGAGCGTCCCGTTCATGATGGCGATGGAGCGCGGTGCGCCGCCGAGCAGGATATGCTCTGTCAGCGCCCGATGAACCGGGATCGTGAAGCCCAGCACGGCGTCAAGTTGCTCGAACGCGACGGCCATCAAACGAGCGCCCCGCCGCCGAACGAGAAGAACGACAGGAAGAACGAGCTGGCAGCAAAAGCGATGGACAGGCCGAATACGATCTGGATCAGGCGACGGAAGCCGCCGCTGGTGTCGCCGAACGCGAGGGTCAGGCCGGTCACAATGATGATGATGACGGCGATGATCTTGGCGACCGGCCCCTCAATCGACTGGAGGATTTGCTGGAGCGGCTGCTCCCACGGCATAGACGACCCGGAGGCGTATGCCGGTGCCGAATAGAGCAAGCCGGCGGCGGTGATGCCGGCCGTGCCGAGACGGTCGAGGAATGTCCCGTTGAGCAACCTGTTACGCAGGCGAGGTAAAGTTTTGGGTTCGGAGGTCATGAAGCGTCTCCTTCAAGGGGGTTGGTGATGCGGTAGTCGCCGTCCGGCCCCAGCCCTTCGACGTGGGCGAGTTCAGCCAGCCGGCGCGCGGAACCGCGCCCGGACAGGACGGCAACAAGGTCGATGGTCTCGGCGATCAGGGCGCGCGGCACCGTGACGACAGCCTCTTGAATGAGCTGTTCGAGGCGGCGCAGCGCGCCGATGCCGGTGCCGGCGTGAATGGTGCCAATGCCGCCCGGATGGCCGGTGCCCCATGCTTTCAACAGGTCGAGGGCTTCGGAGCCGCGCACCTCGCCGATGGGGATGCGGTCGGGGCGCAGACGCAGCGACGACCGGACCAGATCGGAGAGCGTCGCCACGCCGTCTTTCGTCCGCATGGCGACAAGATTTTCCGCGCGGCATTGCAGTTCGCGCGTGTCCTCGATGATGACGACGCGATCCTGCGTCTTCGCCACCTCGGCGAGCAGCGCGTTGGTCAGTGTCGTTTTGCCGGTGCTGGTGCCGCCCGCCACGAGGATGTTGGCGCGGGAGGAAACGGCCGTGCGTAGGGTCGCGGCCTGATCGGCGGACATGATCCCCGCCGCCACATAATCGTCGAGGCTGAACACTGCGACGGCAGGCTTGCGGATGGCGAAGGTCGGCGCGGCGACCACGGGGGGCAGCAGGCCCTCGAACCGTTCACCGCTCTCCGGCAGCTCGGCCGAGACGCGCGGACTGCGGGGATGCACTTCCGCACCGACATGATGCGCCACCAGCCGCACGATGCGTTCGCCATCGGCGGCGGACAGCCGCTCGCCCGTATCGGACAGCCCTTCGGACAGGCGGTCGATCCACAACCGCCCATCCGGGTTCAGCATCACCTCGACCACGGCCGGGTCTTCGAGCAGCCGCGCGATTGCCGGCCCCAATGCCGTGCGCAACATGCGCGCGCCGCGCGCAATGGCTTCCGGTTTTTGGTGGTTGGTGGTCATGTCGGCCCCGGTTTCTGGTGGGGACGCGACAGGCGATCCCCGGATCGGGGTCGATTAAGAGAGGCCGAAATCCGGCCGCTTCAACAAGTATCTAACTGCGTGCGGTGATCGGCGGCGAACGGCGGTAAATAGGACGGGTCCGAATACTTACTCTTGGCTGTCATTGATCTCGGATTCGTCTGGCAAAGGATCGTCGTCGAGTGAGTCGAGGTCGCGCGACAACTCTTTGAGGAACCTGTCGCCCGTCGCCAACCGCTTGCCGAGGGTCTGCATGAAGCCCTCGAACCGTTCCGCGCCCTTTGCACGGGCAGCGGATTGCGCGGTCCCCGAAAGCGGCGGCGTGAGGGTCATCCAGAAATGGATGAACTGCGCGACTGTCTCGCCGAGGACGGCGAGATCTAGGTCGAGCGTGTCGATCTGGCGGCCGAGCTTGTCGAGCCGACGAGACATGGCGGCTTCGAGCCGGTCGGCGGAATCGCCGGACAGGTAGGACATGACGGCCGCCTCCACGATGGCGGATTTCGAGACTTTGCGGCGCAGCGCGAGCGACTCGATCTGCGGCATGAGCGCGGGGTCGAAATAGAGGTTCAGTCGGGTGCGTGTGGTCATGGGCTTGTCCTCAAAGGTCGATTCCGTCATCGGGGTTTAGCGCCACCTGTCGCGCCACCATCCTCATGCGCTGGCGCATGGCGCGGGCCTTGGCCGCGTCAACGTCCGGCTCGTCGTCCAGAAGCTCGAACTCCTGCTCGGGCGACGGCGGCGGGGCGACGATTTCCTCATGCTCGGGCAATTCCGGCTCGCGGCGGATGCCGGCATTGGCCGGATCGCCCTCGGCCCCGTCTGCGGCGGCCGGCGAGGAATGGCCTTCCGCCGCGACCACGCGGCCGGACCAGTCATCGGTGGATGGGCTGGGCGCCAGCGGAGCGGCGACCAGATCGGGCGGGGTCAGGATGCGTTCCTGCAACCGCGCGTCCTCGAAATAGCGGGCCTTGGTCGCGCGGATCGGCGGCGTTCCCGCGACCATGACGATTTCATCGGTGGGCGGAAGCTGCATGATTTCGCCCGGCGTGAGCAGCGGCCGGGCCGTCTCCTGCCGCGAAACCATGAGATGCCCGAGCCACGGGGCCAATCTGTGCCCGGCGTAGTTGGTGGAGTCGCGCAGCTCGGTCGCGGTGCCTAATGCGTCTGAAACGCGCTTGGCCGTCCTTTCGTCGTTCGTGGCGAAGCTGACGCGGACGTGGCAGTTGTCGAGGATCGCGTTGTTCGGGCCATAGGCGCGCTCGATCTGGTTGAGGCTCTGCGCAATCAGGAAGCCTTTGATTCCATACCCCGCCATGAAGGCGAGCGCCGATACAAAGAAGTCGAGCCGGCCGAGCGCCGGAAACTCGTCCAGCATCAACAGCAGCCGATGGCGCTTGCCCGAGGTAGTCAGTTCCTCGGTTAACCGCCTGCCGATCTGGTTGAGGATCAGGCGGATGAGCGGCTTGGTGCGGTTTATGTCGGACGGCGGCACGACCAGATAGAGCGTGACGGGCTGGCGGCTGCCGACCAGATCGGCAATGCGCCAGTCGCAGCGCGCCGTCACCCGCGCCACCACGGGATCGCGGTAGAGGCCGAGAAACGACATGGCGGTGCTCAATACGCCCGACCGTTCGTTCTCGGATTTGTTCAACAGCTCGCGGGCCGACGACGCGATGACGGGATGAACGCCGGCCTCGCCAAGATGCGGCGTATCCATCATGGCACGCAAGGTCGCCTCGACCGGACGGCGGGGATCGGACAGGAAGTTGGCGACGCCCGCCAAGGTCTTGTCCTTCTCCGCATAGAGAACATGCAGGATCGCGCCGACCAGCAGCGAATGGCTGGTCTTTTCCCAATGGTTGCGCTTGTCGAGACTGCCTTCGGGATCGACCAGAATATCCGCGATGTTCTGCACGTCGCGGACTTCCCATTCGCCTTGCCGCACCTCCAGCAGCGGGTTGTAGGCGGACGATCTGGCGTTGGTCGGATCGAACAGCAGCACCCGGCCATGCTTCGCGCGAAAGCCGGCTGTCAGCGTCCAGTTTTCCCCTTTTATGTCATGGACAATGGCGGATGCCGGCCATGTCAGCAGCGTCGGCACCACCAGCCCGACACCTTTGCCGCTGCGCGTCGGGGCGAAGCATAGGACATGCTCGGGACCGTCATGGCGCAGATAGTCCCGGTCGTATCGGCCGAGCAGGACGCCATCGGGGCCGAGCAATCCGGCTGCGCGGATTTCCCGGTCCTCTGCCCATCGCGCCGAACCATAGGTGGCGACGTTGCGCGCTTCCCGCGCCCTGATGATCGACATGAGGATGGCGGCGGCGATGGCGAGAAAGCCGCCCGATACCGCAATGATGCCGCCCTCGACGAAGATCGCGGGCGCGTAGGCATCGAAGGAAAACCACCACCAGAAGAAGGCGGGCGGGTAATAGACCGGCAGGCCCGCCAGCTCGAACCATGGCGCTCCAAGCTGTGGCTGGAAGCCGAGGCGGAACGCTGTCCATTGCGTCGCTGCCCACACCATCACCAGAACGATGGCGAAGACGACAGCGATTTGACCCCAAAGGATTCGGCCTCCGCGCAATGCAGGCTCCAGTCGGCAAAAGAGACGGAGCCGATCAGAGAGTAGGCAAAATCGGGACGGGCAACAGGAAAGGGGATGCCGGAGGGCTACCGGATACTATCGGCGGCAAATAGGACGGGTTGCCTCGGGATCGTCGTTGCTGGTGCCTATGCTGGCTGGCCAAAACGAATCGTAGGGGAGGTCAGTCCGCCCGGACCAACCGTCCCATGTCGCTTGCGAGTGTCAGCAGATTGTGGAGTGCGGCGCTGCGGTTGAACGGCGACCAGACTGCGGAGAACGGAACTGGCTCCGGCTCATCCGCGAACGGGACGAATACAACGCCGGATGTTTGCAGGAGCGACGTAGCCGCTCCGACGATGGTGATGCCGAAGCCCTGTCCGACCATGGACAGCAACGTGCCGCGCTCCACGTCGAAACGCAGGATCGACGGCGCAGGCCAGCGTCCGGCAAGGCGCAGCACGATATAGTCATGCACCTGCGGGCCGGTGCCGCCATATCGGACAAGGAACGTCTCGCCGACCAGATCGGTCCAAGTGGTTGCCGATTGTCCGGCAAGGCGATGCCTATCGGGCAGCACGGCAACCAGCGGTTCTGTCCAGATCGGGCGGGAATGGCAGTCAGGCAGTTCGGGCGTGCCTGCGACAAAGGCCACGTCCAGCCGGTCGGCGCGAAGCTGCATGACCGCATCGCGGGCCGTGCCTTCGGTGATTTCGACCTCGATGCCGGGATGATTTTCCCGATACTGCCCGATCAGCTCGGCGAGGAAGCTGCGCGGAATCAAGGCATGGATTCCGATGCGCAGGCGGCCCCATTCCCCCGTCGCCGCCATGCCTGCGGTCTTCACCGCATGGTCGAGTTGATCGACGCCGGCTGCGATCCGCTCGACGAAATGGCGTCCGGCTTCGGTCAACCGAACGCCACGCGCACGACGCTCGAACAGGAGGATGCCAAGGTCTTCTTCCAGCGCCTTCACGCGGGCGCTGACGCTGGATTGTGCAACCCCGAGTGCGTTCGCTGCGTGGCGGAAGTTGAGATATTCAGCGACCGCAAGCGTCTGGATCAGCGACAAGAGAGGTATGCGCGACCCGAGCAGCGTTTCACTTGATCGGAAGGCATCGTTCGCATGTCTTTTCGAACGCCGCATCCTATGCTCCCGCTAGGCGGCCTTTTTTGTGGCTCCGCGTTTTTCGACCGGGATTCCGCGCAGATCGCGCAACCAGAGCTGACCGCATGCCGCCGAAATATCCCGCCCCTGTGTATCCCGCACCACGACCGGCACACCGGCGCGACCCAGCACTTCACGGAAAAGTCCGAGGCTGCGGTCGCCGGTTCGATCAAGCGCGATGCCATCGACAGGATTCCAGCGCATAAGGTTCACGCGCGCCCTTCGCTTGTTCATGAGACCGGCAAGCCGTTTCGCATCAGCAAGCGTGTCGTTGATGCCGGGCAGGACCAGATAGACAAAGGTGACGATCCGGTTGTGCCGTTCCGCCCATGACGAAGCGCGCGCGATGACTTCATTGATGTCGTGCTTACGCGATCCGGGGATGAGATGGTTGCGAACTTCCTGCGTCGTTGCATGCAGCGATATAGTCAGATTGATCGCCAGATGCTCTTCTCGCAATTGCGCTAGAGCCTTCGGTATGCCGATGGTCGAAAGCGTGATTCCCGTGGTGGGAAAATTCATCCCTCGCCGGTCGCGCAGGATACGAATCGCCCTCATCACCTGCTCGTAGTTGTTCAAAGGCTCGCCGATGCCCATGAACACGATCCGGTTGACCTTCGGCCCGAGTTGAACGACCTGTTCGACAATCTCGCCCGCCGAAAGGTTGCGCTTGAGGCCGGCTTGGCCGGAAGCGCAGAACTGGCAGGCGAAGGCACATCCAACCTGTGACGAAATACAGGCGGTGTGTCCGTCGTGACGACGGATCAGAACGCTTTCAACGGCATAACCGTCATGAAGGCCGAAAAGCACCTTCTGCGACCGACCGCCGCGCTCATGCGTGATTTTGCGAAGGCTCCGCAACTGGACGCCCCGAGCCTCTGACCAGTTTCGCAAGGCGCGCGGCAGGTCCATGTGTGGGCAGAACAGGTCGCGATAGGCGATTTGCGGCCCGCTGCTCGCGTTTAACACATCGAACTCATCGGCCATGAGGTTCAGCGCCAAGGTTGGCGCGGGCAGTGCTTTTTTTCGTTCGGCCCCCAAGGGGCTGGGTTCTTGTATAGGCATGATAGTCGTTCCGGGTTTCCGTGCCCGGCGATACCGTGGCGCATGCCTTATAAATAACCGACACGACCGTTATAAACAACCCTCCAGATGGTGTTACCCGAACACATGGTCGGGATAGAGGATGGACAGAAGCATGTGGGTGCGCTTGGTCATGAAGGCCGCTAGCTCGCCTTCCGGCTCAACAAGCCACTGCATGCAAGACCCCTGAATGACCGTCTGAATCAGGCCGGCGGTATGCTGGGGTGGGTGCGGCCCTCCGGGCAGTCGTGCCTCGATAGCTTCAGGACCAGCTTGTTCCGCTCCGCCGCGAGGGCACGAAGCGACGGCTCCTGAACGTCTCCCCACAATAGAAGGAGGTAGCCTTCCGTTCCGGCACCGTCGCCCATACCAGCGATGAGGTCCTTGAGCATCGCCCATAGCGGATCAAGGCCCTTTTCGGGACTCGCGCCCGCGAAATAGTCGCGCACCTCCTGCGTGTTGCGCTCCATGACCTTTAGATGCAGCGTCGCCTTGTCTTTGAACCGCTGGATCAGTGCAGCCCGCGAGATGCCGACCGCTTCCGCAACATCGGAGAGCGTGAAGGCCGATGGACCTTTCTGAAGAAGGATGCCTAGCGCGGTATCTAGAATGAACTCATCGCTATGAAGTTTCGGTCTCGGCATATCTTCTTTTCTACTGCTCGCTTGAACGATGGCCCCTACAATAGTCGGCATCCAGCGTGAGATACACGGGGCATGATAGATACCGGATGAAACACGCGTATGTGCTAAAGGCCAAGGTCATGCCTTCGCCCCAACTGCCACGACACCGATCCGCCCTGAACGACGCCCATAACCTCGCGGCCGAGCTGGCGGTCGATGATCGGCCGCCACGGGACAAGCGTGAACTCATGGCTCTTTTCCACCACGGCGAACTTGCCGCTCGTTAGCTGAACAGTCCCGGTGAACTTGCCGCTGACGTTCTCGCCGTCCGTGGCGGCACGGAACGGCAACCCCTTGCCCTCGGCCATCTCCGCGCCGATGCGGGCAACCTCCCGCTCGCGCAAGGTGGCGAGAAGGCTGCGCCGGTAGAAGATTCGGCCGTCCCGGCTGCGCGTGGCGTCGCCCTGTTCGATATGATGCTCGCGGCGCTGGTCCATCGCCTCGCGCACCTGCTGGCCGAAACCGACCGACGCAAGGTCGGCCGTTTCGCCATGGATCAATCGCCGGTCCAGCCAGGTCGCGCCATCCGATCCGATCTGCCTGTCCAGATTGACGGGAGAAAGGACGCGAACGCTGGCCTGCCGGTCGCGGCCGGCGTCATAGGCGGCTGCACGGCTGACCAGATCATCTGGGATACGCCATTGGTCGGCGTCGATCCGCTCGACGATCCCGGCCCGACGCAATGCCTCCAGCCGGCGGACATGGGCATCGACATAGCCCTCATAGTCGCGGCCCGGAACGCGCCCCTCGAACTTCGCCTGCTCCAGATGGCGGCTCGGCCGATAGATGCCGTCCTCGGCGATGGCCGTAATGGTCCGGTCGGACGGCCGGGCCGTCGCCTCGGCCGGGCCGATCTGGATGACGCTGCCCATGCGGGCGTCCTCCAGCCGCTCGGGTGCGATGCCGGCGATGTGGTGCGTCCGCCCGTCGATCCCGTCCACCACGATTGTCAGGTTCTCCCCCAACTCGTCGGATAGATGCTTGTCCACGACGCGGCCGACGATGGGCGTCTCGGGCACTCCGTCATGGATTTGGAAACTCATGGGGTCGCGCTCGCCGCCCTGTGGGCCGAGCGCCTTCTGCATGGTGCGGATAATGTCGCCGCGCTCGCCTAGCTCGCGCAGGGCCGGTTCCATGTCCTTGCTCAATTCCCAAACGGCGGGCGCGTGCTCGGTCGCCAGCCCCATCTTCTCCAGCTTGCCGAGACGGCGCAGGCGTAGCGTCCGCTCGAACTGCCGCCTCGGCTCTGCCGGTTCATGGCGCAAGTCGAGGAAACGGGCATCGGCTTCCTCGGTCATGGCGCGGTCGATCCGGGTGAAACGATCTTGGTCGATTTCGGCCGACAGCTTGCGGGTCGGCTCGATCTCGGTGACGGGGCCGAGTTCCAGACTGGCAAGCTCGCTGGCGCGCTCGCGCAGGCCGGCGGAAAGGTAGTCGCCGTTAATGACTAGATCCCCGCCCGTATCGTCGCGGCCGTTGACGATGATATGCACATGGGGATGGCCGGTGTTGTAGTGATTGACGGCAACCCAATCGAGTTTCGTGCCGAGGTCGGCTTCCACCTGTTTCATGAAATCGCGGGTGTAGGCCGTGAGGTCGGATAGCTCCGCGCCGTCCTCGGGCGAGACGATGAATCTGAATTGGTGGCGGTCGTCCTTGCCGCGATCAAGGAAGGCGTCGCCATCGGCGCGGTCCTCGGTCGCCGAATAGAGCCGGCCGCGCTCGCCGTCGCGTGAGGTTCCGTCACGCTGGACATAGCGCAGATGCGCGCGGGCACGGCCGCCCTTCCACGCGGCGCGGACG
The DNA here is from genome assembly GCF_003950455.1 of Sphingomonas sp. ABOLE. Taxonomy (NCBI): domain Bacteria; kingdom Pseudomonadati; phylum Pseudomonadota; class Alphaproteobacteria; order Sphingomonadales; family Sphingomonadaceae; genus Sphingomonas; species Sphingomonas sp. ABOLE. Next base: position 68,647 of record NZ_QQWY01000008.1, on the reverse strand, counting down.
CTGCGCTGCTTGACGATGACGCGGCGGCTGCCGGGCTGGCGATGATGCCAATGGCCGGAGATATTGCGGGCGCGCACGAAGCTCGCGCCCCGGCCGCGCTTCACGCCCTTGCCGCTGGCGACCACGGCACGGGACCGGCCCGGCGATGACGGGCGGGCGGATGACGGCATGGAAGGATCGCGGGAGGCCGCTGCCTGATGCTGCCGGGTGATCTTCTTGACCTGCGTGAAAAAGCTCTTGGTCTTGCCCGCCTTCGGCGTGTCGGATCGGATGCGGCCGGGCTTTGGACGGAAGCGGTTTTCGTCGTCGGCGCTCAAGGGCGCGACTCCAGCCCAAACCGCTGGAAAACGGCCGTTCTAAGCCTATGGTGCCGCCCGAAACCCAGCAAAGCCAAGGCTTTGCGCAAAATCGCGGCACGCGGCCCCTCAAAACCGTGGTGCCGGAACCGGCCACCTAACCAGTGTGCAGACAACAATAATTTCCAGAAGCGGCCCCATATGGTGCCGTCTTCTTTAATCTTGCCCTCCGCCCTTTCTGCCTCTTCTGCCCCTCCTGCCGGGAATCCTGCCGGGCGCAAACCTGCCCGACCGGATGCCGAAACCAGCGCCGCCGAGCGCGGGAACGCCGCCCTCATGGCGTTCCTCCGTCGCTGGCGCTCGCCACGAAAATGCTGCCGTCCTGCGGCTCCACACGGGCGGAGTCGCGCGTCGGGACGGCAGCGCGGCCGTCGCCTGTTTGCACCTCGGACGGCGGCGCGGCGGCAGCTCGCGTGTCGTCCGGGCGCATGACGAATAGCGGTGCCTCGCGCCAATCGGGCGGCGGTGCCGGTGGTTGCAACGGTGCATCCGATGGAGCCGCGCCGCCAAGGATTGGGGCGAGCGCGGCGACATAGGCGCGCGTCTCGGCGGGAAGCGGGCGGCCCGTCGCGCGGTGTTCATCGTAGCGTCCGGGACCGGCGTTATAGGCCGCAAGCATCGCGCCGACATTGCCGTAGCGGTCGAACATCTCGCGCAGATAGGCCGTGCCTGCGAGGATGTTGTCGCGCGGGTCATAGGGATCGCGGCCAAGGCCATGGCGGACGCGCAGGCCCGCCCATGTGTCGGGCATCACCTGCATCAGTCCCATCGCCCCGGCCGAGGAAACCGCGCGCACATCGCCCGCGCTCTCGGCGCGCAGCACGGCGACAATCCAATGCTCGGGGATGCCGAACCGCTGCGACGCCTCGACGATGTGCGCCGCATACGGATGGGGGGCGGCCGGGCGCTCGACCGATGCGGATTGCGCGACGGCGACGCCCGGTCCTATGCAGACGGAAAGCGCCCCCGCCAGCAGCAGGACGACATAATGCCATGCCGGCCTGTCTCCGCTTCGCCGCCAGCCTGCCAGCGTGCTCGCTGCGGTCAAGGGCAAGGCGCAAGCGCCGGCCGATGGCCGCCCCTGACCTTCGCTGCGCGCGCCGGCCGTCTGGTCGCCGAGCGGGACGAAGGGATGAGACGGCTTTTCCGCGAACAAAGGGATGCCGGTCTTTGACCGAATGGCGGGCCGGACGCGCGGGGCCGTCATTCCTCATCCTCGACTTTCCGGGGATGCTTCCAACGCAGCGTCCAGACCGAAGGATCGTCGTTAGACTGGAACAGTTTGGCGCGGATCGGGAACGGGAAGATTGGCCCCTCCAATCGCATCGACACGAACTCGCCAGCGTTCTCGCTGGAGTCTTTCCATGCGGGGCCAGCGTCCGGGCCGTCCTCGCTATTGAGGCGCACGCGATAGTCGGGTGCGTTTTTTACGTCGCTCGGCTTGGCCGGGACGATGAACAGCTTTTCGTGGAGGCCGAACGAATGAAGCTCTCCCGCATAGCCGGTTTCGGTGCGGGTGAAGGTGCCTATTTCTGCCATGGGAAATCTCCTGCGGTTGATTTTCGGGGGGTGGTTTCAGTGTGTCGGCGCGCGCCACTCGTAGCGGCCGACGCCTTCCTCATCGGTCCAGAGCGGGACCGCTCGGCCGATGACGGAAGCTGCGGGGATGGGTCCGAAGTAGCGGCCGTCGAGGCTGTTGCGGACCTCCCAATTCATGAGGAAAAGCTGGCCGTCGCCGATGACACGGCAGCCCTGCCAGATGGGCAGATCGCGGCCGAGGCTGTCGCGCTCCAGCGCCTCGCCCATCTCGATCCCGTTCACCGTGATCGTGCGGCCAGCGCGGCAAACCCGCTGTCCGGGCAGACCCAAGACGCGCTTCAAGAGCGGGACGCCTCGCGCGATATAGCCGCGCTCGACCATGAAGGCGGCGAGCGGTTCGGGCGGCATGACGGCGACCAGCTCGGGCACGTCGATCCGCTCGGCCGGCTCGACGGTGTAGAACCCGACCGGCGCGCTGGCGGTGGCGTTCCATATGAGTTTCGTCGGCGTCTCGACCGCGCTTGCGGCGGCGATGCCGATGACGGCGAGCGCCGTCACCGTGAGGGTGCGGCGGCGCGTCATGGGGCGATCCTTCGGCGGTGAAGCCAAGCGGCGTGTCGCTCGGGGGTGTAGGCGTGCGGCTCCAGATTGGCGGTCAAACGGTTGTGGACATGCCGCCAGTGATCCGGCGAGGCATCGGCCGGATCGAGGCCGAGCGCATCCACGGCGTCGATGGCGGCAAGTGCACGCTGCACCTTGGCCCAGCTATCGAGGCGCAACAGGATTTCGCCGCCGGGGCGCACGAACGGCAATGTTTGGAACGGCTCGCCGCGCCCGATTGCCCGCACAATGTCGATGCGGGAAACGACAGTGCCATGCTCACCAGATGCCCATCGGACGAAGGCGAAGACGCTGCCCGGCGCGAAGCCGACGACGCTGCGGCGGCGGTCGATGATCTGCTCGTAGCTCTTGCGACCGAAGCGTATCCAGTGCTCGACCTTGCGTTTCTCGAAGGTCAGCTCGACCAATGTGGTGAAGGGCGCAGGCCCGTCCGGCAGCGGACGGCCGTGCGCGCTGCGATGAGCGCGACGGGTCATTGTTCGTCTCCGGTGATGTGCTGGGGGCTGCGCGGGCGCAGCGCGTCGAGCGCGGCCGTCATGGCTCGCCCCTTCGGGCAGAACCGGCACCACGCTTCGCCTGCGCGCGCGTCAAAGAAAAAGAGTTAGATTCTCTGTTAGATAAGTTAGCGGTCGGATTCCGCTTTTCAGGCCAAAGCGATAGCTGCGGTTCGTGCGCCTGATCTGCCGATAGTGATGCGCCTGATGTGCCGATACCCCGTGCGCCTGATCTGCCGATGGCATTAACAGGGTTATCAACAGTGCCTGTTGACAGGTTTTCGGGGCGGATGCGCAGCAGTTCGCGGCCGTCTTCCCGCTCGATCTGGAGCAGGTAGCCGGGAAGTTGCTGGCGGGCTGCGATGCGGCGAAGGTCGAGCGCGAAGTCGGACGGCCGCGCGAGGCTGCCGGATTTCTGGTGAAGGTGCGCAACCTCGAAAATCCAGCCGTGGCGCTGGTGCCCGGCGTGCTTTCTGGCGACGCGGTAAAGCCACCGCTCGATGCCGCCAGTCAGCCGGAAATAGGCCGGATCGATGGTCAGGACCAGCGAACGGTCGATGACGCTGTTGTAGAACCATTCGGGCAGGACGAACTCCATGCCCTCGACGCGGCCCGCGCGCGTCGTCATTTCCTCCCACTCGTTGATCCATGAGAATTGCCGGCGACGCCAATGCGGGCCGTTGCGGATGGTGGTGGCGATGACGGTCGATTGCAGCCGCGCCAGCGCGGCTTTCAAAAGCCGGTATTGGTGATTGCCGGTCGGGCGTCCGATGGCGCGTAACAGATGGTAGGGCGTAAACCGGACAAAGCGCGACGTGGTGAGGCCGTTGTTCTCGGCCGCGACGATCTGCGAGGCCGCCCATATCAGCACATCGGCGTCCCATATGGTCGCCATCCCGTGCTCGGGCATCCCGAACACCTGCACCTCTATGTCGGCGGCCTTGTAAAGAATCGGCTTAATGCGCGGGGTCTTCGCCAGCGAGAAAAACGGCCGTTCCATCAAGTCGCGCTGGTCGCGCGGCGGCGCATCGCCTGTGGCGACCACGAAGGGGTCTAGGCGGCTGCGCTCGCTGTCCTCGGTCGGCTGCGCGGGGTCGTGGTCGTCCTCGCGCAGCATCTAGCAGTCGCCCCGTTCTTCGGGCGTGAGCGGACGCGCGGGAAAGACGGTGCCGGCGGTCTTGTCGCGGGTGGATTTGCGCTCGCCCGCCGCGCTCCAGTCTTCCAGATCGCGGACGGTGTAGAGGACGCGACCGCCGACTTTGCGATAGGTCGGCCCGGTGCCATAGGTGCGATGCTTCTCAAGGGTGCGGATGGATATGCCGAGGAAGCGCGCGGCTTCCTTGGTGCGCAACAGGCGCGGCGGCAGGCCCGCAAGTGGGTTGGGCATGGATCACCTCCAGTCGGGATTGGGCTGCCGGGGGCGGCAGCGGACTGTGGCGAACCATGGCGAGGGATCGGCGGCGCGTAGCGTGCCGCATTTGCGCCTATGCGCTGGCGGCACCCCCTTCGGGGCGGTGCGCGGCCAATAGATGAGGGATTTCAGCGGCTCATTGCCTGCTGCGCCGAAAAGCCAGAGACATTCCCACGCGGTTCGGTTAAGAATCGCAGCGGAGCAGACGCGCTGCTCTGGGGCGTAGTAACCCCTCACGAATGGCCGGTGCCAGCCAGAACGGCACCAACTCCTTGACCTATGGTCGGGGAGCCTGTGGCGTATACAACAGGCTTTCCGAGCTAAAGGCCATGGGGCCGTTTCGTGACGGTTACTAACTCCCCGATCACCAAGAGTCAGAGAGAATCGTTTGCGGGGGCGCACCGCAGACAAGCTCTCTCGGATACGGGGAATGACTATGCGGGTTCCCGTCGAACTCGATCCCGATGTGGACGACGAAGCGCCAGCCGGCGACGCCATAACCACCTATGACGAACGCCACTACGTCACCTATCTGCGCCTTCTCGATGCGAAGGCCGAGGGCGCGGACTGGAAAGAAGTCGCGCGGATCGTGCTGCACCGCGATCCGGCAGCCGAGGAACTTCGGACCTATCGTTGCTGGCAGAGCCACCTCGAACGTGCGCAATGGCTATCGCGTGAGGGCTATCGCAAGATTCTGGAGCAAGCGGCAGCCAACAAGGCGTGAGGGCCACGCCACCCGATCAACGCTTGCCGGGCTTGATCGGGTAGTGAAGAAGCAGGCGATAGCCGCCGCGCATCATCTTGGTACCGTGCGCGACCAGGCGGCGGGCCTTGTTCTTGCGCGGATCGTTCTCAAAGTCTTCCTTGGTGCCGTGAAAGCCGAGCAGGACTTCGGCGATGGTGCGATAGCTCTCGCCGCGCAGCCGGGCGTCGAGCGCGCGCAGGGACAGGATATGCCATTGCCGAAGCTGCGCGGGAACGGCCCGGAAGTCGGGTCCGGGCGCGCGGCCGTTGAGGGACCGCCAAAGACGGCGCGCAGCGTGGGCGCGCAGCTCCAGAAAGGAATCCATCGGCAGGGTGACGGCATAGAAAGCGGCTGCGTCGGGCACCCCCTCGGGCAGCCAGAATTGATGTGCGACGCCATCCACCTGCCAGATACCGTGCCAGCCATCGGCGGCGCGGCGCAGGTCGAGGCCGTCGAGATGCCCCAGCGTCAATATCGGTTCGGTGTCGCCGTCCTTGTGACCGACCGGCGACAGCATTACCGCTTGCGGTTGAAGGCTCGGCGTCCAGATCGGGGATTGCTGGTCATGCGGCGCGTCGGGATCGCATGGGAAATCGCAAACCCCAGCGATGCGCGAACGCTTCAAGGTCGCGCCCGGTCGACTGGCCGGTCGATGCGATCGTCTGGAAGTCCTGACGATATTCGTCGTTGCGGCGCAGGTATTCCCAAGCGAAACCGGCGGCCGGAATGTGCTTCGCGTGTCTGTATGCCGCCGGGAAACGCCAGTCGATGCTAAGCATGGCGTAACCTCCCAAAGCCGGGGCGTGCGAGGCCGCGCCCGGACCAGAGAGATTCAAGTATTGTTTGAAGTATTAGAAGCCGCTCAAAGTAGATATGTTGAGCGCCTAACCCGATCATTATTGGTTATTTTCTTCTTTACACTATCGTCGCGCTCTGGCTAGTCGCCCGCCCGCAAGTGCGGACAGGCGACCATGTATTCACCTGCTGGAAAACACATACACCTCGCCATGCGCCGTCTCGATGGTGAACAGATCGCCGCCCATCTCGGCGTCGCGCGCCATCGCGTCCCAATCGACATAGTAGCGTAGCGCCTCGGGGATCGTGACGCTTTCGGTGGTCAGCTCTTCCATGTAGTCGGCAAGGCTGGCGAACTGACCATGATAGCAGTCCTCCAAGGTGGATTCGGCTTGGTCCATGTCGCCGCCGAACTGCTCCAGCAAGCCCGCGCCGAGTGCGCCATGCTCTGCGATGAAAGCGGCCATCCGCGCCACGCCGTCGATGCCGGCATATTCGGAGATGCTGACGCCCTCGAAGCCCTCATAGTCGTGAATGGCGTATTCCTCCGCATCCTTGACGGGGGAACGCGCAAGCATCGCGGCAATCTCGTCCCTGATCTGGTCAGTGTCCTGATCCGCGTCGATCCAAGCCCCATGCAGAAAGCCGTTATTGTAAGCTGCAAGGCAGGCAACATAGATGCGGGGGCTGCTGTCGGATACGTTGGTCATGTCTCTGATCCTCGGGTCTGAAGGTCAGCGAAGCGGAACGCCGCGCCTGACCTTCTGGCCGTCGCCGAGACTGGGGTAGCAACGAGCAAGGGCGGCCGGGGTGGAGGGGGATCACCCGGCCTGCACAAGCCCCTTGGGGCGCGGAAGGCTGGGGATACCGGCCCGGACGGTTCCACTTACCTTGCTGGCGCGAGGGCAACGCCCTTAGTAAACCTGTTAAGGATCACGCGGTGGTAACCGCGCCGGCCCGGAGGCGAACGCGCTTTCACGTTGCGCTTGAGATCGCCGGAAGGCCGCTACTGACAAGGCCTCGGCGTTTTTGCGCTTGGTCTGCACATGGGCGGAAGTTAAGCCGGAGCCCTGTAGGCCGCTCGCTTTCCAGCTAGACACTCAATGTTGTCGGTTTTATATAACCTTTGAGTGAATCTGCGATCTGCGGGGGCAATACGTGATCATCACGCCAGAGCAGTGCCGGATGGCGCGTGCCGGATTGCATATGAGTCAAGCGGAACTGGCTCGACGTGCTGATGTAGCACCCGCAACCATTGCAGAATTCGAGAAGGGAAGAAGGACACCCTATGACCGCACGGTGCGCGACATCCAACGTGTGCTCGAAGAGGCAGGGGCAACTTTTGTAGACGGCGGCGTGACGCTCGCGACGGAGCAAGGAAAATGACGAACAATCCGATCCAGAAGCCTGCCGAAGTCCCGCTTGAAGATACGACCAAAGTCAACGTCGATTGGCTAAAGCTCGACCGCGAGAATCCCCGTCTTGTGGGCATAAGCGCTCGTACGACAGATGAAAGCATTGTCGCGCAGCTATACCGGGGGGAAGAACTGGGCGAGCTGCTCCAGTCTATTTCGGCGAACGGCTATCTGGACATCGAGCCTTTGATTGTCTGGTTGGACCCTGCCGACCAGAAATTCACGGTTCTTGAAGGCAACCGCAGGCTGGCGGCTATTCGTCTGTTTCGCGAACCTGCGCTTGTCGATGCCATCGCCAAAAATGAGCGCATTAAGATCGGCGTCCCTGAAATCAGCAAAGCGGTAGAGGCATCGCTTGCCGAAGTATCTGTCTATCGCGTCCCGGACCGGGATGCGGCTCGGTCATTCATCGGCTTCAAACACATCAACGGTGCGGCGAAGTGGGAATCCTACGCCAAGGCAAAATTTGCGGCCGGATGGTACAATTCCGGGAATGTGTCGCTGGAGGAAATTTCCGAGAAGATCGGTGACCGGCATGACACAATCAAGCGAATGGTCGCCGCGATTTACGTTCTAGATCAGGCAGAGCGCGAAGGCGTTTTTTCGCTGACAGATCGTAAGATTACCAAGTTCAATTTTTCGCATCTGTATACGGCGCTCTCGCGCTCGACATATATGACGTATTTGGGACTTGAAACCGCTTGGTCTCGATACGACCCGAAACCCGATCCTGTTCCGGCCGACAAATTGGACCGGCTGCGGGAAGTGCTGGTTTGGATTTACGGCTCTAAGGATGATGACAAGGAACCAGTTGTCCAGTCGCAAAACCCCGACATTAAGAACCTTGGCGAAACGCTCGCGAGCGCCGAAGGACTCCATATCCTGCGCGCTGGCGGTACACTGGCAGAAGCGCACGCAAGCACCAAGCCAGCTGATGAAACCCTGTCGGCGTCGCTGATTCGCGCCCGCAGCGTCCTTAGGGAAGCTGCAAATAGTCTTCGAGGCTATGACGGACGTGATCAATCCCTTCTGAACATCGCAGAGGACGTTTCCGAAACGGCGCAAACCATCCATGATAGAATGAGGAAGAAATTCCGCGACGCCATGGGGGACGGACGTGGCAGTTGAACTTTATTTTCCGCATGATGAAGTGGACACCAAGAATCCGAACTTCGATCTTGCCGCTGACTATCTTGAACTGACTGCTTTCTTTTCCGAAGAAGCTAGGTCGTTTACGAAAGACTTAATTAACGCGACAGAGATCGGCGCCGAAGACGACTACGAGACTGTCGATGAAGAGATGACCGACCGGGAAGAGATCGTTTCCGGCGCGGTCAGGCGAATCGACGGGAGACGTGACGCACTTGGTGGATCGTACCCATTCACTTTGGATGAGAATGGCGATGTCCTGACATATGTTGGGAATGAGCCTTCCTATGGGCAAGCCGCCTATGTCCTCTCGCTGATTCTTTCGCATCTAAAGGCAGTGTCGCCTATTCTCGATGGCTCGGCTGTTTATCCCACAGATGCGGAAATCATAGAGCTTCGGAAATATTTCCAGTACTTTGCGACGGCAGCGTTGGCGGCAGAAGTAAACGGCCGGGCTTGGTCTTTTGGTCATCCCCGACCGGACAAGAGCAATTTTCACACGAAGCTCGCCGAAATATGGGGGGTGTTTCGGGATGGCGTTCTACAGGCGGCCGTGGGCGTGCCTGAGAGGCCTCAAGACGACCAGATAGACGTTTTCGCAGCCCGTCTCCAACCGGATGGCCTTCCCGGTTTTCTGCTTGCCGCAGGACAAGTCGCGACTGGCAATAACTGGCGTGAAAAGTCGCTTCGACATCATTTAGAGAAGGTCTTTCCAAGCCGTTGGTTCGGACAACAGCCAGTGACAATGATGCTGTGCTATCACATCATACCTTTCGCTCGTCCAGACGATGAGTTTTTTGATGACTGCCGCGTCCTCGGCAATGTTCTTCATCGTCTTCGAGTCCCCTATCGCGTGACAGAGGCACAAGGACTTCATGAACAAGGGGTGGCAATTGAAGCGTTCGACCAACTCGCCGTGGCAGTCGAGTGGATCAAGGCTTACGCTGCGAGGGGAGCTGCCGCAGCATGAGACACCGCTTCCATTCCATCTGCCCATATTTCGCGATGTTTCCGGAAGCGTTTGTGGAGAAGCATCTTGCCGCGTCACGCTTCAATGGTGTCGTGTTTGACCCATTCTGCGGTCGGGGAACGACTGTTTTTGAAGCGTTGCTGAATGACAGAGAAGCCGCTGGATGTGACCTGCATCCTGTCGCAGTTTGCATAACGGGTGCCAAGTGCAATCCGCCAGATCGTGACGATGTGGTTGCTCGACTGACAGAATTGGAAGGTTCCTTCTCCATTCTGCCGCCGCCCGTCCTTTCGGAAGACATGACGGAATTCTTCTCTGTCTGCTTTCATGCGGACACCTATGAGCAAGTGCGGTTCCTTCGGGCCAATCTGAACTGGCGAGATGATCGGACCGACCGCTTTATTGCCGCGCTTTGCCTTGGCGCTCTCCACGGCGAGTCTCACCGAAGCCCGAATTATTTCAGCAATCGGATGCCACGAACGATCAGTACGAAGCCGGCTTATTCGGTGCGCTGGTGGGAAAAACATGGTTATGTCGCGCCGTACCGGGATGCGTTTGCCATTTTGCGCAGCATGATCGATTTCCGCTTCCGTACGCCTCCCCCGAATAATCGTGGAGAAATCGCCGAATCCGACGCGCGCAAGGCGAAGTTGGCCTTTCCTCATTTGGAAGGAAGGGTGACAGACATAATTACGTCGCCTCCGTATCTCGACACTACCAATTATCGAGAAGACCAGTGGCTGCGGCTGTGGTTTTTGGGCGAAGACCCCAAGAGCACCCAAGCGCGAGATGATGGGCGGCATTACAACAAGGCCCTTTACTGGACTTTCTTGAAAGAAGCGTGGGAAGGAGTCGCACCGCTGTTGGCACCTCAAGCAAGGATCGTGGTTCGGATCGGTGGAAGGAAGCTGTCGAAGGAGGAGATGTTCGATGGCCTTTTGGCGAGTCTGAACGGCGCGACCGGCCGCCACGTGCAGCCAGTCGATGACGGAGTCACCACGCCCGTTAAGCGGACACAAGCTAACAGCTTCCGGGGCTCAAAGGCATCTCCTACCGTCGAGCACGATTTTTGCTTTGTCGTCGGCTAAGTCTCCAAAGGCCGCTTTCTTGCAGAAACGTGCTTTTCTTCCTGTAGGTTGCGCCAAATTTCACGCTTCATTTTGTAGGGCTATAGCGTAGGTATAGTTCTCTGTTTCGTCGGCTTCGGCCCGCCACCTGCGCCCTTTTTGGGACTCCCCGGACTCGCTGAAAACTGCTAGAAAACCGCGGAAATCAGCGGTTCTTTGTTCCGCGGCGTTTCAACCGATCCGACACGATTTTACGCGAAGTGTGGGGAAGAATGCGGTGGAGGTAGCATGGGAAAGCCCACTGACCCTCCTCACTATTCTACGAGACATGGATCTCGCCATCACGGTGTTAAGGGTTCCGCTCGGCCTTTCGTGACCGGGCTGCACAGCAGACCGACCATTCTGGCGAAATCGCAGCGCCGCCGAGCACGGCCCGACGCGTAAGCGGATTGTCGTACATCGCGGCCTCTTCGGTGCGGCACCATGCCCCGAGCAGCCTCTAGCGCGTGATCGAAAGAACCCCGGGCAAGGGGGGCGTCGGCCGCTCGGTGGATCAAAACCATAGCATCCCGTCCAGGTGTGCCGCACGTCTCTCTACGGGACGTAAGCTCTCGTATTACCGGGTACTTCTTCCGCGCAGGCTCCTCTACCGGGCAGGGCCTCGATACGCTCGACCATGCTCGCTTGGCAGATCGGTCGGCTTTCTTCCCAGGAGGGGGTATAATGCGCCTACTGTCCGTCGCCGCCATCGCGGCTGTTCTCGTCGCGTCGCCAGCTCTGGCGATGCCGGATCCGGCCGCGGGCCTTCAGGCGATGCGCGAGTTGAACCTGGTGGTGTTCGACACCCTCACCACCAACGGGCAGGAAGTGGAAGGACGGACGTTCGTCGGCCAGCTCGCGGCTGCGAACTTCACCAATTTCGGGATCGGCAACACGTCGCAGGGCGCGGCAACGTCGTCCTTTGATGTGCTGAGCGTCGTCGGGAACGCGAACGGTTCCTTCCGCCTCAAGGCTGGCTATCAGAACGGTGCCAACGGAAGCGTCGGGACGACCGCACGCGTCGGCGGCGATGTCCGGTCGATCGACTTCAACACGGCCGGGGGCGTCAACGGTACACTGCTGGCCGGCGGAAACCTCACCGGCACGTTCAACATCAACAGCAACGTCGTTCGGTATGGCGGAACGGCCGTGAGCGGCCTGAACGGTGCCGTGAAGGACAGCAGTCTCGCCGCCGGCGGCGCGAACGACGTCGCTGCCGGACTGCAGAACCAGATGCGCGCGCTGCAAGCGAACCTGACGGCCTTGTCGAGCCAGCTGGCGACCTTGCCCTCGCTCGCAACGATCACCTCGGTCTCAAATGCGCTCGATTATTCGGGCGCGCAGAACGGCTACGCGGTGTTCACGATGACGGAGGCGGCGTTCGAGGACCCGAACGCCAACTTCGACCTGCTGTTCAACGGCATGTCCGGCGGGATGACCACGATCATCAACGTGTTGGGGACGAATCTGGTGGCGCAGGGCAACGTCAACAGCAAGCTGCTCAATCAATCGGTGATCTGGAATTTCCATCAGGCTGAAAGCCTGTCGCTGAAGGGGTTTCACGGCAGCATTCTGGCGCCCGACGCAACGGTTTCGAACAGCAGCGCGCTGGAAGGGTCGATCGTGGCGCGCAACTTCACGCTGAACGGCGAGATCCATCTCGGCACCTATAACGGTACCAGCAGCTTTTCGCCGCCGCCGTCCGGTGTTCCGGAACCGGCCAGCTGGGCGATGTTCCTGCTTGGCTTCGGCGCGCTCGGGGCGATCCTTCGCCGCCGTCGCGTACCGCTGGTTGCCGCATGAGGTGTCTGGGCGGGGGGGCTCCCCCCGCCCGCTTGGTATCAAGGCAGCTTCGGAAAGCAGCCATGCGCCTCGACGGTCGCCGGCAGGGCTGCGATGAAACCCGATAACGGCGAAGCGAAGGCGTAGCGGATCGTCACCTGCACTGCCCCTGCGTTACCGTCACAGGTCGTGCTGGCATTGTAGCTTACCAAGCCGGCATTGAGGCGCAGGCCCCGGCGCAGTCCGTGCGCGGTGGCGAAACCCTGGATATCGCTTTGGGACTTGCAGGAAGAGGCGAGCGCTGCGCAGCGCGCCGCGCTATAGGCGGTCTCCGTCAGCGCCTGCTTCACCCATAAAAGCCGCCCCACCTCGAGGATGCCGAACAGCATCATCAGGAACATGGGTGCGAGCAACGCGAACTCGATCGCCGTCGCGCCGCTGCGGTCGTCACCGAGCCGCCTGCTCATTGCAGCCGTACCGCAACGGTTTGCACGATCGGCGTCCCGTTCAACATGCCCCGCGGCAGAACGACGGCCCGGTACCGGGACGATGCGGTGATCTGCAGATAATAGCCTGCGGTCGACGACGGCGTGTTCCCCGCCGGGCAGATGCTCCCGCAGGGAGCGACCAGGCTTCGTCAATCTGCTAGGTTCTTGTTTAGGCTGATGGACGACCAGATCGAGCGACTGCTGCTGTTCTTTCCGAAGCGCCACGGCCCGCCGAGGGGAGATGACCGGCGGCTGCGGAGCGGCATCATGTTCGTCAACCGCAACGGGCTGCTCTGGCGTGATGCCCGGTAGCGAACAGATAATCGGTGTCGCCGTCCTTGAGGATCGCAGGATCATGCACCCCGGCGACCGCGCCCTCCAGCACTAGTGGCACGGGGCGCGGCGCGCTGGCCGCCGCCCCGCCCGCCGCCGCGAGCAGGGCCAGCACGCGCGACACCGCGCGCTTCAACGCTGCCGCAACGGTCCGTTGGCGACCGGCGCGCCGAAATCGGGCGTGCCGTCGGCGCGGTAGCCGAAATACTGCATGCGCGTGTGGCGGTTGGGATCGAACAGCGGATCGCCCTGGATCTCGGCATAGTCGCGCGCGTGATAGACCAGCACGTCGCGGCCGCGCTCGTCGACGGTGAAGCTGTTGTGCCCCGGCCCGAAGATCCTGTGCGCGGCGGAGGTCTGGAACACCGGCACCGGCGACTTGGTCCAGCTGGCCGCGTCCATCAGGTCCGCATCGGCAGGCGCGGTGAGCATGCCCAGGCAGTAGCGCGCGTCGGTGGCGCTCGCCGAATAGGTCAGGAACAGCTTGCCGTTGCGGATCAGCACGGCGGGCGCCTCGTTGACCTTGAAGCCCTGCACTTCCCAGTCGAGCGTCGGCACCGACAGCCGCACCGGCTTGGCGGCGAGCGTCAGCGGCGAGGCGAGCGGCGCCAGATAGAGGTTCGAGTTGGTGTCGATCCCCGGCTCGCGCTGCGCCCAGGCGAGATAGCGGCGGCCCTTGTGGACGAAGCTGGTCGAATCGAGGTTGAAGCTGTCCCACGGCGTCTGCAGCTGGCCGAGCACCGACCAGGTGCCGGTCATCGGGTCCGGGCCGTCGCAGACCACCGCATAGGTGCGGATGCGGAACACGTCCTCGCCGCCGCCGCTGGGTCCGGCGGCGAAATACATCACCCATGTGCCGTCGATCCGATGCAGCTCGGGCGCCCAGAGGAAGCCGGACATGGGGCCGCTGGCCTGGTGCCGCCACAGCACGCGCTCGGGCGCGGTGGCGAGGCCCGCCAGCGTCTTCGAGCGGCGGAGTACGAGCCGGTCATATTCGGGCACCGACCCGGTCAGATAATAGCTGCCATCGGTGTGGCGGAAGACCTGCGCATCGGCCCGCTGGCGCACCACCGGGTTGACGATCCCCGTCGTTTCGCGCGCCCAAGCCGCCGGCGCGATCGAGAGCGCCGCCATGCCGCCGATGAGGCTGCGCCGGCCGAGGCGCAACGACGGCGCGTCGTCCACGTCCGCATCGCCGCGCCCGTGCGTGTCCCGGCCTTCGATCATGACATCCCCTCGTACCCGCAGCGGCTCGACCATCGGCACATTGTCCGCGGCTTTAGTCAGACAAATTCGATCGACCGTCAACCCGATGCGGCGGGAAGGGCACCCGGCAAGGCGGACGGCTGCCTCGCCGGCGGCTTCCGCCGCGAACCCGCAGGGGGCGGCGCGCGCGAGCGATCATCGCGTGGCGATCCGGCGCAGCACCTGCCCCTTTCCGCCAGCGTTCCGGTGGACGTGCGACAGAGGACCCGGGGGGCGTTGCTTCGGATCGTGACAGCGTTGCGCAAAGCGGGCACGATGGCATGCGATCGGGAAAGTCGGGGAGGCGGAGAAAATGGCGCGCAATCTTGTGCTGTGCTGCGACGGTACTTCGAACGAATTCTCGAAGGATCGCACCAGCGTGATCAAGCTCTTCCACGCGCTGGAAAAGGATCCGGCGCGGCAGGCGGTCTATTATCACCCCGGCATCGGCACGCGGGCGCCGACTGGAATCGGCACCCGGGTGGGCAGCACCGTGGGCAAGTGGCTGGGGCTCGCCTTCGGCTACCGGCTGCAGGACGACATCGTCGACGCCTATCGCTTCCTGATGAACGCCTATCAGCCGGGCGACCGCGTGTTCCTGTTCGGCTTCAGCCGCGGCGCCTATACCGCCCGGGTGGTGGCGGCGATGCTGTCCATGTACGGCCTCGCCGCGCCCGGCAACGACGCGCTGGTGCCGTTCGCGGTGGAGATGATGTGGGCGATCCGGCGCGCCGGGCGCAAATCCGACAAGCAAGACTATTTCCAGCTCGCCGCCGACTTCAAGAACACCATCTCCGGGCGCGACTGTCCCACCCATTTCCTCGGCGTGTGGGATACGGTCAATTCGGTCGGCTGGATCGGCGATCCGTTGGCACTGCCCTACACCCGCAAGGTCCCCGGTACCGCGATCATCCGCCACGCGATGGCGCTCGACGAACGCCGCGGCTTCTTCCGGGTCAACTGGTTCGAGGAGGAGCCCGGCCGGGACATCAGGCAGGTGTGGTTCCCCGGCTGGCACGGCGATGTCGGCGGCGGCTGGCCCGAGGCGGACAGCGGCCTGTCGAAATATCCGCTCGCCTGGATGGCGGAGGAGGCGCGGGCCGCGGGCCTGCTGCTCGACCAGGCACGGCTCGACGAAGTGCTCGGCAAGACCAGCCCGCGCTATGCCCCCGCGTCGCCCACCGCGACGCTGCATGACCGGACGATGACCTTCTTCTGGGCGCTGGCGGAATTCGTGCCCAAGAAGCGCTACAGCTTCGCCAAGCAGCGCTGGGAATGGCGGGCGAACCTGTTCCGCCGCCGCACGCTGCCGGATGCGCCGCTGGTCCACCACGTCGCCTGGGAGATACCGGGCTATGCCGGGCGGCTGCCGGCGGGCGCGATCCCGGTTTAGCAGCGGCGGAGGCGACCGAGGCGCAGCACCGCGAACCCGCCACCGGAATCTGGCCATCGTCCGCGTTGCGCAGGTCGCACCGCTCCAGGTCGCGCTGCAGTGTTACAACTCTGCGTCGTTGCTGATGGATGTCGACGCGGCCGCTGGTGTCGAAGAAATCGGGGCGCGGCGTTTGCCCCTCATCTTCTTCCTGCACGCGTTGTCGGCCGATTCCGCTACCACCGTGCGACAAGCTGTCTGAGAGAGAACTTGACACGCAAACCGGATGCTTCCACGGAGGCCCGGGCAAAGTCATCTTAGTTACTGGAATATCATGTCGGTCAAAGCAGTTATCCTAGCCGGGGGGCTGGGAACCCGCCTAGGCGAAGAGACGTCCGTGCGTCCCAAGCCGATGGTGGAAGTGGGCGGGATGCCGATTCTGTGGCATATCATGAAGATTTATTCCAGCCATGGAATCAATGATTTCGTGATCTGCCTCGGGTACAAGGGGTATATGATCAAGGAGTATTTCGCCAATTACTTCTTGCATACTGCCGACGTGACGCTGGACCTCTCCAAGAACAGCATGGAGGTTCACCAGAACTGGAGCGAGCCGTGGCGCATCACGCTCGTCGAGACCGGCATGGACGCGATGACCGGCGGTCGCCTGCGCGCCGTTCGCCAGTATCTGGAGCCGGGCACGCCCTTCTGCTTCACTTATGGCGACGGAGTCGCCGATATCGACGTGACGGCGCAGCTCGCCTTCCACCGTGCGCATGGCCGCAAGGCGACGATCACCGCGGTCGCACCTCCAGGGCGCTTCGGTGCGCTTGAGTTCGAGGGTGACAGCGTACGCAGCTTCGTCGAGAAGCCGGCCGGCGACGGCGGGCTGATCAACGGCGGCTTCTTCGTGCTCGATCCCTCGGTGGTCGACCTCATCGACGCGCCCGAGACGATCTGGGAGCGCGAGCCGCTGGAGCGCCTGGCATCGTCGGGCGAGCTGATGGGCTATCGCCATGACGGCTTCTGGCAGCCGATGGACACGCTGCGCGACAAGCAGCACCTCGAAGCGCTTTGGGCGCAGGGAGCTCCCTGGAAATCATGGTAAACGAAGATTTCTGGCGTGGCCGCAGGGTATTCCTGACCGGCCACACCGGGTTCAAGGGCAGCTGGCTGGCCTTGTGGTTGACCCGCATGGGCGCCGAGGTCACCGGCCTCTCGCTGCCGGCGGAGCCGGTCAGCCTGTTCCGCCAGGCCGGGATCGCCGACATGGTCACCCATGTCGAAGGCGATATCCGCGACATGGCGGCGGTGGAGGCGGCGATGGCCGCGGCGCAACCGGAGGTGGTGTTCCACCTTGCCGCGCAGCCGCTGGTGCGCCTCTCCTACGAGACGCCGGTCGAGACCTTCGCCACCAACGTGCAGGGCACCGCGCACGTGCTCGACGCCTGCCGCCGGGTCGACGGGCTGCAGGCGATCGTCTGCGTCACCAGCGACAAATGCTACGAAAACCGTGAATGGGTCTGGCCCTATCGCGAGAGCGACCCGATGGGCGGCTACGACCCGTACAGCGCCAGCAAGGGCGCGGCGGAGCTGATCATTGCGGCCTATCGCCGCAGCTTCTTCGCGAACGGGCCGCAACTCGCCTCGGTGCGCGCGGGCAACGTCATCGGCGGCGGGGACTGGGCGGCGGACCGGCTGATCCCGGACATCATCCGCGCGCTGATCGCGGGCGAGGCGCCGTTCATCCGCTCGCCGGGTTCGATCCGGCCGTGGCAGCACGTGCTCGAGGCGCTGGGCGGCTATCTGATGATCGCGCAGCACCTCGCCGCGGGCGAGGCCTGGGCGGCGACCGGCTGGAACTTCGGCCCGGCCGACGACGATACCCAGCCGGTGCGCTGGATCGCCGATCGCATGTGCGCCGCCTGGGGTGGCGCCAGCTGGCGCACGGAGGAGCAGGCGCAACTGCACGAGGCGAAGATCCTCAAGCTCGATTGCTCGAAGGCGCGCACCGAACTCGGCTGGCGCCCGGCGCTGCGGCTGGAAGAAGCGCTGCGCTACATCGTCGACTGGCACCGTGCCGTCGCCGATGGCGGAAATGCGTTTGAAACATCGAGTGCCCAATTGGACGCATATCGCCAGCAGCTGGACCGCGTGCTGGCGGGGAGAAAGTAGGATCATGACTGTTCAGGAACTGGCTGCCAACCCGGCTGCGCTGGCCGAAGATTGCGACGAGGGCCAGCTTCGCTCGCTGATCCTCAACCTGACCGAGGAATATGCCCGGCGCTTCCACGCGCCCAAGACCTTCATCCCCGGCGAGAGCCTGGTGCCGGTCTCGGGCAAGGTCTATGATTCGAGCGACATGCGGAATCTCGTCGATTCCTCGCTCGACTTCTGGCTGACCACCGGCCGCTTCAACGAGGAATTCGAGGCCAAGCTGGCCAAGCGTCTGGGCGTCGCGCACGCGCTGACCACCAACAGCGGTTCGTCGGCGAACCTGCTGGCGCTGTCGACGCTGACCTCGCATTATTTCCGCGGGGACGCGCTGAAGGCGGGCGACGAGGTCATCACCGTCGCCACCGGATTCCCGACCACGGTCAACCCGTCGCTGCAGTACGGCCTGACCCCGGTGTTCGTCGACGTCGACATCCCGACCTACAACATCAAGCCCGAGATGATCGAGGCGGCGGTCAGCGACAAGACCCGCGCGATCATGATCGCGCACACGCTGGGCAACCCGTTCGACCTCGCCGAGGTGATGCGCGTCGCCGAGAAGTATAATCTCTGGGTCGTCGAGGATTGCTGCGACGCGCTGGGCGCCACCTATAACGGCCAGGGCGTCGGCACCTTCGGCCATATCGGCACGCTCAGCTTCTACCCGGCGCACCACATCACCATGGGTGAAGGCGGCGCGGTGTTCACCGACAAGCCGCGCCTGAAGCGCGTGATCGAATCGATGCGCGACTGGGGCCGCGACTGCTGGTGCCAGCCGGGCCAGGACAATACCTGCGGCAAGCGCTTCGCCCGCAAGCTCGGCACGCTGCCGATGGGCTATGACCACAAGTACACCTATGGTCACGCCGGCTACAACCTGAAGATCACCGACATGCAGGCGGCCGTCGGCCTCTCGCAGCTCGGCCATCTCGACGGGTTCATCGCCGCGCGCGCCCGCAACTTCGCCGGTCTCACCGAGCGGCTGCGTGCGCACGAGGACGTGTTCATCCTGCCGGAGGCGACGCCCAACAGCGAGCCGTCCTGGTTCGGCTTCCCGATCACGATCCGTCCGGAAAGCGGCATCGATCGCGAGGCGCTGGTCCAGTATCTCAACGAGAAGAAGATCGGCACGCGCCTGCTGTTCGGCGGCAACCTGCTGCGCCAGCCCTATATGAAGGGCCGCAACTACCGCGTGGTCGGCGATCTCACCAATGCGGATCTGGTTACCACCAACACCTTCTGGATCGGCGTCTATCCGGGGCTGACCGCCGATCATCTCGACTATATCGTCGAGCAGATCGCGCTCTTCCTGCGTCAGGGCGCCTGACGCACGCGTGACAGGGCCGGGTGGCGCAGGCGGGCGCCCCCGGCAGACAGGTACCAGCAAAGGGCCGGTACGTTCGGTCAAATCCCGTAGACAAACATCAACGATATCGGGCCGGTTAAGGAACTCGCATCTACAATGATGAGGATCTTCACGGCAAAAAGTGAGCTGGTTCGAATAGCATGGCAAAAACGCGCGTAGCCGATCTCATCGCCCGGATGCTCGTGGAGCACGGGATCACCGACTGCTTCATGCTCACGGGCGGCGGTGCGATGCACCTGAACGATGCCTTCGGCCGAGAGAAGGGCCTGAAGAAGGTCTTCACCCATCACGAGCAAGCCGCCGCGATCGCGGCCGAGGCCTATTGTCGTCTTTCCGGTACGCCCGCAGTCGTTAACGTGACCACCGGTCCGGGCGGCGTCAATGCGCTCAATGGTGTATATGGCGCGTATGTCGATTCGATCGGCATGATCGTCGTGTCGGGGCAGGTGAAGCGCGAGACCTATGCCGGCAACTATCCGGCGATCCCGCTGCGCCAGCTGGGCGACCAGGAAGTCGACATCGTCTCCATGGTGCGCGGCATCACCAAATATGCCGTGGTGCTCAACGATCCGCTCGACACCCGCAAGGTCGTCGAAAAGGCGATCCACCTGGCGCGCCGGGGGCGGCCGGGTCCGGTATGGATCGACGTGCCGATCGACGTGCAGGCGGCCCCGGTCGATTTCGACGCGCTTGAGCCGTTCGATCCCGCCAGCCTGGACGAAGCGGGCGAAGTGCCGAACAACCGCGCCGAACTCGGCCTGCTCGAAGGTGCAGCGCTCGAGGCGGAAGTCGCAGCGACGCTGGCTGAGCTTTGCGCCGCCGAGCGGCCGGTCGTGCTGGTCGGTGCGGGCGTCCGGATCTCGGGCCAGCATGCCGAGTTCCTGCGCTTCGTCGAGCGCCTCGGCGTGCCGGTGGTGACCGGCTGGAACGCGCACGACACGCTGCCCAACGCCCACTCGCTCTATGTCGGCCGGCCCGGTACCGTGGGCGATCGCGGCGGCAATTTCGCGGTGCAGACCGCGGACTATGTCCTCGTGCTCGGCTCGCGCCTCAATATCCGCCAGATCAGCTACAACTGGCAGAGCTTCGCCCGCAACGCGCGCGTCGCGATGGTCGAGATCGACGGGGCCGAGCTGGCCAAGCCGACGCTCAATCTCCACCGTCCGATCCATGCCGATCTCCGCGCCTTCTTCGCGGTCGCCGCGGCGCTGCCGCTGCCGGAAGACGACAAGGCCGAGGCACGCGCCGCCTTTCTGGCGCGCAGCCGCGAGCGCGCGGCGCGCTATCCGGTGGTCCTCCCCGAATATTGGGAGACCGACGGGCTGATCAATCCGTATGTCTTCGGCGAGCTGCTGTTCCGCGAGCTGGAGGAAGGCGACATCATCGTCTCCGGCGACGGCACGGCGTGCGTCACCATGTTCCAGGCGGCGAACCTCAAGGAAGGCCAGCGCCTGTTCACCAACTCGGGCTGCGCGTCGATGGGCTATGACCTGCCGGCGGCGATCGGCGCCTATCAGGCGGGCGGCGGCCGGCGGATCATCTGCCTTGCCGGCGACGGCAGCATCATGATGAACCTGCAGGAGCTGCAGACCATCGTCGGCCAGCAGCTGCCGGTGAAGATCTTCGTGCTGAACAACGACGGCTATCACTCGATTCGCCAGTCGCAGCAGAACCACTTCCCCGACAACATCGTCGGCTGCGGCCCCGACAGCGGCCTGTCCTTCCCCAATTTCGCCAAGCTGGCGGCGGGCTTCGGCCTGCCTTCGTCCAACGTCGCGACGCATGCCGATCTTTCGGCGGCGATCCGCGCCACGCTGGACGGCGAGGGCGCGCAGCTGTGCGAAGTGATGATCGACAAGCGGCAGGAATTCGCGCCTAAGCTCAGTTCGCGGCGCCTGGAGGACGGCACGATGGTGTCGCCGACGCTCGAGGATCTTTCGCCCTTCCTCCCGCGGGAGGAACTGGCCGAGGCGATGCGCCCGTGATCCGGCACGTCATCTTCGACCTCGACGGCACGCTGGTCGACAGCTGTGAGGTCTGCGTCTCGATCCTCACCGGCATGATCGGTGATCGTGGCATCATGCACGTGATCGATCCCGTCGAGGCGCGGCTGCACATGAGCAGCGGCGGCGCGGAGATGGTTTCGGCGCTGCTGGGGCCCGCGCGTCGGCATTTTGCGGACGACCTTGCCGACTTCCGCGCGCGCTACGCCCGTCACGTCACCAAGCGCGAAAGCCTGTTCCCCGGGGTCGCCGCCGGGATCGAGCGACTTCACCGGGCCGGGCTGCGCCTGTCGATATGCTCGAACAAGCCGCAAAATCTGGTCGACAAGGTGCTCGAGGATACCGGGCTCGCGCCCTATTTCGACGTCGTGGTCGGTGGCCAGCCGGGCCTGCGCCCCAAGCCCGAGCCCGATCTGCTGCGCGCGGTGACCGATCGCCTCGGCTGCGCGCCGCAGGAAGCGGTGTTCGTGGGCGATAGCGAGCTCGACCATGCGGTCGCGCGGGACGCTGGCATGGGCTTCTACCTGATGACCTATGGCTATGCCGATCCCGAATGGGACCCCGGCGAGTCCGACTGTTTCGATTGCTTTTCCACCTTCACCAACGCGTTGTCGGAACGGATAGGCTCGGTCCATGCTTGAACCTGCCGTCGCCCGGCTTCTGGCGGAGGGCGAGCAGCACATCGTTCTCGCTGGCGCGGGGGGATGGTTGGGGCTGGCCACGCTGGATCTGCTGGAAAAGGCATTGGGCGACCGGCTCGATGCGCGCGTCTCCTGCTATGGCAGCGCGGCCCGTACGCTGACGCTGCAGAGCGGACGCCAGGTGGTGCAGGCGCCGCTGACGGAGCTGCCGAAGCTGCAGGCGCAGCGCATCTGGCTGTTCCACTTCGCCTTCCTCACCAAGGACCGCGCGGAGACGCTGAGCGAGGAGGCGTATCGCGCCGCCAACGACGCGATCAGCGCGACCGTGCTGACGGCAGCGCGAGCCTTGCCGGTGGAGGCGCTGTTCGTTGCCTCCTCGGGCGCGGTGACCAAGATCGACGATCCCCAGGCAAGCCCGGCGATGCGGCTGTATGGCGAAATGAAGCTGGCGGACGAACGCCGCTTCGCCGCCTGGGCCGAGGAGTCCGGCCGGCGTGCCGTGATCGGCCGAATCTTCAACATCACCGGGCCATACATCAACAAGCATGCTGCCTATGCGATCGCCAATTTCATCCTTGATGCGCTGGCGCAGCGGCCGATCGCGGTCCGGGCGCCGCGCGAGGTGTTCCGGGCGTATGTCGCCATCCGCGAACTTGTCTCCTTGATTTTGTCGCTGATGGGGGAGAGTACGTCGGGCGTCGTCCAATTTGATTCCGGGGGGGAAGTAATGGAATTGGGTGCCGTTGCCGCGAAGGTGTTGGAGACCTTGGGAGGCGCGGGGGTCGAACGAGCGTTGATCACCGAGCAATCGACAGATCGCTATGTCGGCGATGGCGCGACCTATGCCGCGCTGCTCGCGCAGCATCGCATCGCAGCCGTTCCGCTGGGTCGGCAAGTTCTTGAAACGGCAAGATTTTTGCGCGATGTGCAGGCCGTGGCGCCGGTGCTGGCATCCCCGCCAGTCGCATGATATTGGCGCGGGCGGCGGTTGCAGACGACGAATGAAGGAATTGAGATTTTCATGACGGTGACCATCAAGTCCAGCGCGAAGACGGCGGTGCTTCGCCTGTCTGGATCGGTATCGGTGGGTGCGTTGATGCTGGCGCCGGTTCCTGCCTTCGCGCAGCTTGTCGATCCCACGGCGCTGGCACAGGCTGCGCAGGCGCGGCAGGGCGACCAATCGCAGTCTTCGCCTCCGATGAGCGATTCCTCGATTTCGAGCGACCGCCGTTCGTCCGACGGCCAGGCCACTACCCGTCCCTACGAACCGGTGTCGGTCAGCGGTAACGACGCAAACAGCATTGACGCAGAAAACGGCTATCGCGCCGGTCCGCGCCGCGGCGAGAACGGCCTGCTCGATCTCACCAGCGTCAATCTCAAGAAGCCCGCTGCCCCGGGTGAATTCGAACAATGGGCGCAGAGCGTTACGGGGCGCACGCTGCGGAGATACGGCACCGACTTGCTGATCGCCAGCGCGCGCGACTTCACCGTACCAGCGACGACGACGATCCCGCCGGATTATGCCCTCAACGTAGGCGACGTGGTATCCATCTCCATGACGGGTTCGGTCGACGGTAGTGTCGACCGCGAGATCGACCGTGACGGCAAGATCTTTCTCCCGAATATCGGTTCCGTCAGCTTGATCGGTGTTCGCTACCGCGACCTGAAGGACCGCATCTCGACCGCCATCGGCCGCCAGTTCCGCGGCTATGAAGTGTCGGTCAGCATTCGTGCGTTGCGCGGCGTACGCGTGTATGTTACGGGCTTCGCGAACAACCCCGGTGCCTATTCGGTAACGAGCCTGTCGACGTTGGTGAACGCCGTGCTGGCGGCCGGAGGACCTGCGGCTGGCGGCAGCTTCCGATCGGTAAAGCTGTATCGCAATGGTCGTGAAGTCGCCGATTTCGATTTGTATCAGCTGCTTCGCAAGGGCGATCGGTCGCACGACCCATTGCTCCAGAACGAGGACGTGCTGTTCATTCCCGCCGTCGGCAAGCAGGTTGCCGTCATCGGTAGCGTCAACGACGAGGCAATCTATGAAATGAAGGATGGCGAAAGCGTCGCCGACGTGCTGGCTCTCGCGGGCGGCCCTTCGGTTCTCGCCGACCCGTCGCGCCTCGTCCTGTATCGGCAGACCGATCAGGACACCGTCGGCAGCCGCATGATTGATCGCGCCCTCGCAGGCGCGGAACGCGCCGAAGCCGGCGACATCATCCAGCTGCTGCCGCAAGGCTCGATCGTGCGGCCGCTGGAACGGCAGCAGGCGGTGGTCCGGATCGAAGGCGAAGTGAATCGGCCGGGCAATTATTACGTGCCGCCAAATACCCCGCTTTCGAAGGTCCTCGAGATGGCCGGCGGGCTGACTTCGCGCGCTTATGTGTATGGCACCCGCTTCTTCCGTGAGTCGGTGCGATCGCAGCAGCGTCGCAGCTTCCAGGAAGCGCTGGAGCAGATGGAAGTCTCATTGGCAGCGGCACCGCTCGCCGGCGATACGCTGCAGGATGCGGGCCAGCGTCAGGCGCAGCTCACGGCGGCGCGCAGCTTCCTCGACCAGCTGAAGGCGAAGCAGCCCGATGGGCGGCTGGTCCTGAACATCGGCAATGTGGGGGGCACCCTGCCGAGCGATCTGCCACTGGAGAACAACGACCACATCATCGTGCCGCCGCGCGTTGAGACCATCGGTGTGTTCGGTGCCGTGTATCGACCGGCATCGTTCTTGCTCGATCCGACGAACAAGAACTCCGTGCGCGAATATCTGGAACGCGCTGGCGGGCCAATTCGCGGTGCCGACAAGGGCCGAATCTTCGTCGTTCGTGCGAACGGCTCGGTGCTGACGGAACGCCGCGGTGCGCTGAAGGCGAAGGTTCTGCCGGGTGACACGGTCTTCGTTCCGCTGAAGACCCAGTCGTCCTCGGTCTGGGCAAAGATCCGCGACATTTCCGCCATCATCTTTCAGTTCGGCCTTTCCGCGGCCGCAGTTGCGGCGGTCAGCCGATGACACCTCCTCGCTCTCTCGTCGGAACGCTCGCGACCGCTCCGCTGGTGCGCAACCCGCTATGGCGGCGCATCGCGCTCCTCATCCTGATCGCGATTTTCCTCGTCCTTGCGTTCTTTCCTGAACGCTATCGCGCGGCTATGACGCTGACCCCCACCGATCCGAGCAGCCTGGGCCTCAGCGGGACGCTGAGCCAGTTGGGCGCTGCAGGCAGCGTGTTCGGTAACCAGGCTGCTGTCGAAATCAGCATGCGGGTGGCGCGCAGCGAGTTCGTTCGCGAAACCGTGTCTAAAGAGGTGAACCTGCCGGCGCTGCTGAAGCGCAACCGGATAGAAACGCATCGTTGGCTCGATCGCCATGTCGATATCCGATCGCTGAAGGGTGGCATTGTCCAGTTCGAGCTGAAGGATCGCGACGCAGATTTCGCGCGCAAGGTCATCGCCGCCTATGGCGAGGCTGTCCGCAAGGAACTGGCCCGCATCGCGCGCGAGCAGACCGCCTACAAGCGTCAGGTTCTGATGGATCTGGTCGAAAGCGCGAGTGACCGCCTCGCCAAGGCGCAGAACGACTACGACCAGTTCCGCCTCAAGACGCGCTATTCGAGCCCGCAAGCGGCCATCTATGCGGCGGGTGATCGCATTCCTGAGATGGAAGGGGCAATCCGCGGCAAGGAGGTTCAACTGGCACAGATGCGCCAGTTTGCCACCGACGACAATATGCGCATTCGGCAAGTCGTGGCTGAGATTGCCGCTCTTCGGAGCCAACTCGCCGAAGCGCGCTCGCTGAAGCCGGACGAGCATAGTTCTGTCGGGCAAGTTGTCGTCCAATCGACGGAGGTCGATCGGCTGCGGCGTGAACTTTCCCTCGCGCAGACATTGTACGACAATTACAAGCGGTTCCTGCAGGGAACCTCGGTGGAGGATCTGATCTCTGGTGCGAACGTGCGGGTGCTCGAGCCGCCTTATATCGATACCGCGCGCCAGGTGAACTTGATCCCGCTCGGGTTGGCAGCGGTCCTGCTGCTGCTTGGTCTGGCAGTCGAGTTCTACACGCTGCGCCCGCCGCTCCTAGAGCGGGGGCTTGCCTGACCATGTCGGGAGGCATTCTCGTGCATCCGGACGTTTCCGTCGTTATCCCTTGCTATAACGAGGAGGATAACGCGGCCGCCATTTGTGCCGCGACGATCGCGGAGCTGGAGCCGCTAGGGCACAGCTTCGAAATCATCTTCATCGACAATGATTCGACCGACCGCACGGTGGAAATTCTTCGCGAGATCTGCAGCCGCGATCCGCGGGTGCGACTGATCATCAACAGCCGCAACTACGGCCAGATGCGGTCGCCGACCTATGGGATCTATCAAGCGCGGGGCCGGGCCGTGATCGGCATGTGCGCCGACTTCCAGGACCCGCCAACGCTGATCCCGCATTTTGTGCGGCGCTGGCAGGCGGGGGTCGACATCGTTCTGGGCGTGCGCGAAACCGAGAAGACGGGGCCGATCCTGACGGTGATGCGCCGGCTCTCCTATTGGCTGGCGCGCAACTTCGGCGACTATCCGGTCGTTCCCAACGCGACCGGGTTCGGCCTCTATACGAAGCGGGTAGTGGACGCGACCAAGCGCTTGGCCGAGCCCGAGCCCTTTTTTCGGGCGATGCTGGTCGAGACCGGGTATCGGCTCGAGACGATCAGCTATCCGCGCGCGCCCCGCGCGGCGGGCAAGTCGAAGAACAATTTCTTCGCCTTGTTCGATTTTGCGATGTCGGCCCTCGCGGGATCGTCGAAGCGGCTGCTGCGCATGCCGCTCTACATCGGCGCGATCGGCGCGCTCCTGACGCTCGGGATGCTCGTCGGCGGCCTTGTTGCATTTCTGCTCGGCAAGCCGATCGCCGGATGGTTCATCGCGTCCGTCGTCCAGGCGGAATTCGCGTTGTTGTTCGGTTTCATCGGGTTGCTCGGCGACAATGTTCGCATCATCTCTGAACGTACTCGGCGCACGCCGCTGGTGCTCGAGCGGGAGCGTATCAACTTCCCGCCGGACTATTGATCATGGCGCTTTCTCGCGCTCGCTTGTTGGAGTTGTGGCGCTACTATCAGATGGGTGTGCTTAATACGGCCTTCGGGCTCGGCATGTATTCCCTGCTGGTATGGCTGGGTATGAACATGTTTTTGGCGCAGCTGACGGCGCATCTGCTTGGTATGGCTTTCAATTACTTTACCTATAGCCGTCACGTATTTCGTGATGCAGGACCCGCGAAGGTGCGATTTGCCCTGTCTTATGGGGTGAATTACGTGATCGGTCTCGCCATGTTGGCGGCGGTTTCGAGAGTGGTGGCGTCTCCTTATATTGCGGGTTTGGCGGCTGCAGTTCTTGTATCCATCATTAACTACTTCCTTCTCTCGCGCATGGTTTTCAAAAAGGCTGCGGCATGAATGCGTCGTCTGGCCGATATCGCTCGCTTTGGGTGGAGTACCTGATGGGGCTCTTTGTCCTGCTGCTTATCGGCAGGGCAATGCTCAGTTTGTATTTCAATGGCTACATGCCTCAGCCTTTCTTCTATGAGGTTCACGACACCTACATGGATTGGTTCAATACGGCGTATTGGGCTCATGATCCCGGAATGTATGACAATTGGGCAACGATTTATCCGCCGTTGTCATTCGTTGTTCTGCGCATTGTAGGTATTGGAAAGTGCTATACGAGCGGCGTTGATTCCCCCGACCTTCGCCTTTGTGATTGGGTTGGTATAGCCGCCATCCATGGTCTGTTCATTCTCAACATAATCCTTACGGCGCTGGTTTTCAAAAAAATTGACAGACGTACGGCGATGCCTCGCGCCATCGCAGTCTCCGCCGGCATGCCGATGCTATATGCGGTAGATCGCGGCAACATCATCTTGTTGTGTTATACGGTTTTTCTTCTCGCGTTTGGTCCATTGGTTCGATCTGCGCGCATTCGCTGGTTTTGCGCAGGCCTGGCCGTTAACTTTAAAGTATATCTAATAGCTGCAATTCTTGCCCAATTGCTGCGTCGCCGCTGGCTATGGGTCGAAGGTGCGCTCATTGCGGTAATTTTAATCTACGTGGCGACGTTCGCTATCATTGGCGCAGGCACGCCTGGCGAAATCATATTCAATATAACGAGTTACGCGACCAACTTTGTTTCCGGTAATATTTTGGATGTTTGGTATTCGGTTACCTATCAGCCGCTTATTAATCTCTTTCAGGGGATGGGTTTTCCGATAAACATCTTTCTTGGGTCCAGGGTGGCAGATGTAGGACTTGTCGTTTTTCCTGCTGTCACTCGATTGGGGCAGCTCTCCATCGCCTTGGCAGCCGTAGCGACATGGCTCCGGCCTGAAGTTGTACCTGTTCATCGTACGGTGTTTCTCGGTACGGCGTTGGCGCTGATCAGCTCGGAAGCGGGCGGTTACACGCAGATCATGATCCTTTTGCTAGTCATGATGGAGCCATGGCGCGGAGTCGCCCGCCCCGTCGCGATCATCACGTGCTATGTTCTCGCCCTCCCAGGCGACATCATTGTCAGCTACGTACCCCCCATGGTGCGCGAAAGCTTCCTTGCCGGTGGTGCTCGGGTGGAAGTCAACCTTGGTGTTGGTCTGGGGATGTTTCTGCGCCCGGCTCTTCTGGTCCTTGTAAGCGTCAGCCTTTCAGCGGCAACGATCGCCGACGTGTGGCGTGATATCAAGGCGCAAGGTTGGAAGAACCGCTGGCGCTACCGTCGTGATTGGCCGCTGCTGCCCGGAGTGACGCGGCCCGAGCGCCCCTATCCCGAGCAAGTCACGAAGTCGTGACGGGGGCATTCTCGCGCCGGACTTTCCTGCCGATACCGGCATTGATGGCCGGCGGCTTGGTCGAGGCGAAGGGCGCGCCGGTACAAGCGGAGGCGGGCGCAGCACGGCGCATCCTTCCCGCCGGAGTCCACCGCGTCGTCGCCGACCAGACGATCGACGGCGACCTCCAGCTTCAGCCGGGTGCGGTGCTCGACATCGCTGCCGGCGCGACGCTGCGCGTGCTGGGGGAATTCGCCGCGCCGGTCGCGCGGGTGTTCACGGGCGGCGGGCGCGTCGACCTGAACCAGAGCCGGACGCCGCATGCGCATCCCGAATGGTGGGGGGCAGCGCCCGGCAACGGCGCGGTCGACAGCCTGCCCGCGCTCGCCGCGTGCCTTGCGGCGCATCCGGTCCTGCACCTGCTCGCCGCCGATTATTTCCTGTCCGACACCTGGGTGATCGAGCGGCCGTTCGTGCGCGTGTCGGGCGCGGGATTCCGCGGGACCGTGGCGGGGGCCGGCACCCGGCTGGTGATGACCAACGGCACGGCCGACGTGCTGCGTGTCGGACCCGCCAGGCGCCCGCGCATGGTCAACGACTATCCGCAGAACATCGTGGTGACGGGCATCGCGCTCTGCCGCTCGGCGCCGGTGGCCGGCAATCCCGCGAACCCGCCCGCCGGGATGCGGGCGCAGTTCCTGCTGTTCGCGCGCTTCGAGGAAATCAGCGCCGCCGAGCACGGCATCGGCTTCGTCGCCCGCGGGCTGGTACGGTCGCAGATGAGCAACTGCGTCGCGTTCCGCTCGATCCCTGGCACGCAGCGCGGCGCGCCGTGGCGCGGCTTCTTCCTCGACGGCACGCAGGCGATCGGGCTGGCGGGCGGCAATGCCTCGCTGTTCCTCACCGATTGCAACGCCACCATTGGCGGCGATCCGGCGCTGGGCGACAATGTCGGGCTGCTGCTCGAAGGCGCCTTCGCCGACAGCTTCATCACCAATTTCGAGACAGCGGGCCCAGCGACCGGCATCCGTGTCGACGGCCAGACCGCGGAGATCGGCGGGCGCGCCCGCGACGGCCACGTCAATCTGCACCTGCACATGCCCGTCATCGACCAGTGCGGCGCGATCGGCATCGACATCCGTGATACCAGTCCGCAGGCGCTGATCGACATCAGCGATCCCTATGTCGCCGCCGCGCCCTCGGCCCAGGCAGCGATCCAGTGCGTCGCGCAACGGGGGGCGATCAGCATTCAGGGCGGGCAACTGGTCGGCGGCACCAACAGCCGCAGCGGCGGCCATGCGGCGGGCCTGCTCGCCCGTGACAGTGCAGGCGTGCAGGTGAACGGCCTGAAGATCCTGGAGCATGTCGCGCCCGTGGTGCTCGATCGCTGCCAGGGTTTTGCGGTGCAGGCGTGGGTAGGTGCGTCGCGCGACATGCGGGCGCCCGCCGCCTCGCTGCGCCAGTGCGGCCGCGGATCGGTGGCGCTGCTGCTGGGCTACGGACGGCCTGCCTATTCGGCGGGGGTGGAGCTCGATACGGAAAGCCGCCGCATCCGCATCGACGCCAGCGGCCTCGACGATGCCGCGCTTCTCGGCGGGGCCGACAGCCGGGTGCGGATCGGCAACCGCCCGGCCGCGCAGGCGCGCACCGCCGACATCGTGATCGAGGGCGCGTGAGCGCACCTTGGGGTTGGAAGCCGGGCTGGACGCTGACGCTCCTGTTGGTCGTCGCACTCTGGCTGCGGTTGTCTTCGATCGGGTTCGGCTTGCCCGCGCTCAACGACCCTGACGAACTGATGTTCGAGCTGGGGGCGATCCGTATGCTGCGCGGGCACACGCTCAATCCCGGCTGGTTCGGCCACCCGGCGACGACGACGATGTACGTGCTCGCGGTAGTGAACGTGCTGGTGTTCCTCGGCGGTTGGCTCTGCGGCCGCTTCGCCTCGGTCGAGGCGTTCGGCACTGCAGTCTATGGCGATCCGAGCTGGATCATCCTGCCGGGACGGCTGGTGATGACGGTCTTTGCGATCGGCACGATCGTGCTGACCTATCGCCTCGCCAAGAGGCTGGCCGGCACGGAGGTCGGTTTGCTCAGCGCCGCCATCCTGGTGCTCAGCCCGGTGCACATCACCTATTCGCAGATCATCCGATCGGACATGATGGCGTGCTTCTTCATGCTGCTGGCAATGCTCGCGGCCTTGAACATTGCGGAGCGCGGGCGATGGCGCGACCATGTGCTGGCGGCGTTCTGGCTTGGCTGCGCCATCATCACCAAATGGCCGTTCGCGCTGAGCTTTCTCGCCATCGCCGGCGGGATCTGGCTGTATCGCCGTTCGGGCGCCATTTCCACGCGCGCGAGCCTGGTGCGGCTGGTCGCCACTGGGCTGCTCGGACTCTGCTTCTGCGCGCTGCTCTCGCCCTATCTGGTGCTCGACCATGCCACGGTGGTGCGCAACCTCACGGGCGAGAGCCAGGTGCGGCACCTGGGGTCCACCGGCGGTCCGCTCTGGTTCAACGCGGGCTGGTATCTGACGGGCCCGCTCCGTACGGGATTGAGTGTTGTCGGGCTGCTGCTGTTGCTTCCCGGCATCGCGGCGGCGGTGCGCCGGCCGCCGATTGCCATGCTGATACTGCCGCTGCTGTGCAGCTTCTTCATCGTGCTGTGCGCGCAGACCATGGTATGGGAGCGCTGGGCGATGCCCGTTCTGCCGCTGTGTGCGATCCTCATCGCGTTCGGATTGTGCAGCCTTGCCGCCTGGGTCGGTCCGCGTTGGCGGGTTGCGGTGGGCGTGGTTGCCGCCGGCGCCGTCGCGGTGCCGCTTTTCCTGACGTCGTTGGCGCAGGCGCGCGAGCGAATGCACGACACGCGGCAACAGGCGTCGGCTTGGGCGGTCGCGCACATTCCGGCAGGCAGCACGGTACTGGTCGAGCATTTCGCCTTCGATCTGCTGCCGCAGCCCTGGCACTTCCTGTTCCCGATGGCGGAGGCAGGCTGCGTCGACGCGGCGGCGAAACTCCGCGGCAAGATCGGCTACGGACCGATCGACCAGGCACGGGGTGCGCGCGCCAATGTCGATTACGGCACCGTTGCTCCGGGCAAGCGCGACACGTGCCGCGCTGATTTCGCGATCCTGACCCAATATGAGCGTTACAAAGCCGAACGTAGCGCGTTTCCAGAGGAATATGCCGCCTATCGCGACTATGTTGCACGGGGTCACGTCGTGACGCGCTTCGTTCCGCGCCCGGGCGAGATCGGCGGGCGGATCGTGACGATCGTGGACTTTCACGGGCCCCAGCCGCCGCCGCGCTGAGCTTGGCGGCCGCACCTTGGTGAGATCCACCCTGTCCGCGATGGACAAGGAAAAGGCCGCAACCTCGCGTCGGAGGTTGCGGCCTTTCTTGTAGCTCCGGCCCACCGTTGCCGGCGGGCAGGGCCGGTATCAGGCGGCGGCGGCGGTGTCCGCGTTAACCGCGATGCGGCGCTCCATCATTTCGATGCGCGCAGCGTCTTCTGCCGCGATCTTGGTGTAATAGTCGCGCTTGTTCTTGAGCCAGAGCAGCTCGAACTCGACCGCATTCGCGATGCCTTCGGCGAGCGACTTGCTGGTCGCGGCTTCACCGTCGAAGATCACCTTGCGGGTCTCGAACCGGTCGAGGCGAACCGCGCGGAACTCGCGCAGTGCGTCGATCGCGTCCATCGACACCGAACCGCCGACGACCAGCTCCAGATCGTTGTTGACGCATGCCTGGGCGACCTGCAGCACCGCCTCGGTGATGCTCTGCTCGTTCACCGCGGTGCGGGCCATGCCGCGCGACAGGGTGAAGTCAACCCGGCCGAACACGATGCCGTCGACATTGCCCTTCGCCAGCGGTACGATGTCGTCGAGATTGTCGAGCGTGGTCTGGGTTTCCAGGTTGAACAGGAACTCGGTACGCTCCTCGTTCGGGCCGTGGGTCTTGTTCTTCGCATCGATGAACTTCGACAGCGCGTAGCGCGTCTCGACCATCGGTGCGATGACATAGTCGATGCCGTAGATCTTGGTCGAGAGCAGATCGGAAACCGCTTCGCAACCACCGATCTTCAGCGCGACCTTGAGGTCCGCGCGCTGCGCCAGTTCGAGGAGCCGGAGGAACTCGTCCGGCCGCGTGCCCTCCGCTTCGAACTCTGCCTTCACGGCAACGACACCGTAATGGTCGCGCCCCTTCTTGAGGCAATCAAGCATCTTACGCTCATTCGGAGTCACAAGGATTTTCCTTTAGCAGTCAACAAACGAAAGCCGGGGCGAACCCGGGGGTATCGGATCGATCGTGGTGGAACATGGTTAACAAACCCCCTAGCCGCGCTTCGCACGCACCGACCAGGCCGTGCCCTGCGGCCGATCAACCCAAACCCAAATGCCGTTGCACGTGCTGTGGCTTCACATTGCAACATTATTTGGCGATATTCGTTGGACCCCGTTTCGCCGTTGGTCAATGCAGAAAACAGCGGGCGCTTTCGAATTTGCGGCAATCGGTGGCGGTACCGGAGTAGTTCTCGCGGCGCGGCACGGTTCCGTTTCGCTCGTGCATCACGTCCACCTGTCCGTCATCGGCGCGACGGAGAAGATGCCGCAATGTGGCATAGTTACAATGGCAATAAAGGCCGGCGCGTCCGTCATCTGTTGCTGCCCCCGTCGACCATGTGCCGCTACGGCAAGGACCTGCCGTAGAAGAGTTGGCGGCGCTTCATGCTCGCCTCATGCGGGTTTCGTGAGGATCCCCGATATCGACGATCCCGACCTACGCGAACGTGCGATGGAGAAGCTGGCGGCGCTGACCCTGGCGGCGGCCTGCACCCGCATTGACAAACCGCCCCGCACATGTGTCTATTGGATCCAATAGCGTGCTCGACACGAGGAGAGGAAATGAGTCGATCCCCCCAGATGCAGGATATCGCGTCACCCTGGCCCCTCCACGCGTGGTATGTCGCGGCGGCAGCCGACGAGCTTGCCGATCGCCCGCTCGGGCGTACCATCTGCGGCCAGCCCATGGTGTTCTTCCGCGGTGCCGAAGGGCAGGTGGTCGCGCTCGAGGATTTCTGCCCGCATCGCGGTGCGCCGCTCTCGCTCGGCTTCGTGCGCGACGGTGAGCTGGTCTGCGGCTATCACGGGCTGGTGATGGGCTGCGCCGGGCGCGCCACGGCGATGCCGGGCCAGCGGGTCGAGAAGTTCGCCGGCATCCGTCGCTTCGCGGTGATCGAGCGTTACGGCTTTCTCTGGGTTTGGCCGGGCGATGCGGAAACCGCCGATCCTGCCAGGCTCCATCACCTCGCCTGGGCCGAAAGCCCCGATTGGGCCTATGGCGGCGGCTATTACCACATCGCCTGCGACTATCGGCTGATGGTCGACAATCTGATGGACCTCACCCACGAAACCTATGTCCACAGCACCAGCATCGGCCAGAAGGAGATCGACGAGGCACCGGTCGAGACGCTGATCGAGGGCGAGCAGGTGGTCACCCGCCGCTTCATGGACGGGATCGAGGCGCCGCCCTTCTGGAAGATGGCGCTGCGCGGCGCCGGGCTGCCCGACGACCAGCCGGTCGATCGCTGGCAGATCTGCCGCTTTACCTTGCCGAGCCATGTGCTGATCGAAGTGGGCGTCGCGCTTGCCGGCAAGGGCGGCTATCATGCCGAGGATCGCTGGAAGGCGGCGAGCACCGTCGTCGACTTCATTACCCCCGAGACCGAGACCTCGCACCATTATTTCTGGGGCATGGCGCGGCGCTTCGCGGTGGCGGACAGCGCGCTGACCGACACGATCCGCGCGGGCCAGGGCAAGATCTTCGGCGAGGATCTCGAGATGCTCGAGCGCCAGCAGGCCAATCTGCTGCGCTATCCCGAGCGCCGGCTGATGAAGCTCAACATCGATGCGGGCGGGGTACGCTCGCGGCTGATGATCGAACGCGCGATCGCCGCCGAGCAGGCAACGCCGGTCGACGCAGCCGCCTAGGCCCTTGGCGGGGCGCCGCGTCGATGCTTTAAGCGCCGGCGATGGACAAGCCTGCCAAGCCGGGCCAGCAGGTGCTGGCCGCGCTCCGCCGCATGATTGCCGACGGCACGATCAAGCCGGGCGCACGCATCGCCGAGATCCCCACCGCCGCCGCGCTGGGTGTCTCGCGCATGCCGGTGCGCACTGCGCTGCGCGCACTGGAGCATGAGGGGCTGGTCGAGAAGCTCGGCGCGCGCGGCTATACCCCCCGTGCGGTGGACGCCGCCGCGATCACCGGCGCGATCGAGGTGCGCGGCGTGCTCGAAGGGCTGGCGGCGCGTCGGGTCGCGGAGCGCGGGCTGACGGAGGCGGAGGCGGCGCAGCTGGAGGCCATCCTGGCGGAGGGCGACGCGCTGTTCGCCAAGGGCCATTTGGCCGAAGGCGATCTCGACGGCTTCTACCGCTACAATCTCGCCTTTCACGACCTGCTGATCGCGGCGAGCGGCAATCCCTCGATCGCGCTGGCGCTCGGCCGCAACAACCATCTGCCCTTCGCCTCGGCCGCGGCGCTGGCGCTCGACTGGGACGACCTCGAAGGCGAGTACCGCCACCTACGCGCGGCGCATCAGGAGCATCGCGCGGTGTTCGAGGCGCTCCGCACCGGCGACGCCGAGCGCGCCGAGCGGCTGATGCGCGGCCACGCGGCGGTGGCGGTCGCCAACCGCCGGGCGTTCCGCATGCTGGCGGGATAGGACAGCCTCAGGCCAGCTGCTCGTCCGGCCAGACTTCGGTGTCGACCTGCGCCTGCGCCTCCCGGGCATAGCGCGGGCCGGCGGCGGCGTCGGGCGGGAACAGCGCGTCGACCTGGGCGAGCAGCTCGGGCGCCACCGGATGGGCGAAGGTGCCGAGCAGGTCGTCGAGATGGTCGATCCGGGTCGTACCGGGGATCGGCACGATGAACTCCCGGCGCGACAGCAGCCACGCCATGCACAATTGCGCCATCGAGCAGCCCGCCGCCTCGGCAATCGCGCGGAAGCGCGCGGCCATGTCGAGGTTGCGGGCGAGGTTCTCGCCCTGGAAGCGCGGCATGCCGCGACGCAGGTCACCCTCGGGCACGCCCTCGGCCGAGATTCCGCCGGCGAGCAGCCCGCGCGCGACCGGCGAAAAGGCGACGAAGCCGGTGCCGAGCTCGGTGCAGGCATCGAGCACCGCGATCTCGGGGTTGCGTGTCCAGGGCGAATATTCGGTCTGCATCGCCGCGATCGGATGCACGGCGTGCGCGCGCCGCAGCGTCGCCGCCGACATCTCCGAAAGCCCGATCGCGCCGATCTTGCCCGCCTCCACGGCGCGGGCGAGCGCGCCGACCGACTCCTCCACCGGCACCTTGGGGTCGAGCCGGTGCATGTAATAGAGGTCGATATGCTCGGTGTTCAGTCGGTGGAGCGAGTCCTCCAGCGTGCGGGTGATCGCTTCCGGGCTGCCGTCGATCCCGCGCTTGCCGTCCGATCCGCCGAGCACGCATTTGCTCGCCAGCGTGAAGTCCCCCCGGCGATGCATCACCGTGCGGCCGAGCAGTTCCTCGTTCGCGCCGAAGCCGTAGAGCGCGGCGGTGTCGAGGAAGGTCACGCCCGCATCCAGCGCATGGAGCAGCAGCCGTTCGGCATCGGCCGCGTCGGGGCGCGGCAGATAGGCGTGGCTGAGGTTCATGCAGCCAAGCCCGATCGCCGAGACGGTGAAGGGGCCGATCTTGCGGGTGGGCAGCGTCGTCATGGTCAGAGCGGCAATCCTACATAGTTTTCGGCGATCGTCGTCTGTGCCGCGCGCGACGTGGCAATATAGTCCAGGTCGGCCAGCTGCATCCGGCGATCGAACGCATCGGTCTCCGGAAAACGATGCATCAGCTTGGTCAGTTGCCACGAGAAGCGCTCGGATTTCCAGACCCGTGCGAGCGCCTTTTGCGAATAGCCGCCGATCGCGTCCTGGTCGCCGTGCCGATAGTGGCGGACCAGCGCCTCGGAGAGATAGTGCACGTCCGAGGCGGCGAGGTTGAGCCCCTTGGCGCCGGTGGGCGGCACGATGTGCGCGCTGTCGCCGGCGAGCAGCAGCCGGCCGTGGCGCATCGGCTCGAAAACGAAGGAGCGCAAGGGCGCGATCGACTTCTCGATCGCCGGGCCGCGGGTGAGGCTGGCTGCGGCCTCGGGGCCGAGGCGCACCGCCAGCTCGTCCCACAGCCGGTCGTCGGGCCAGTCGCCGAGGTCCTCGTCGAGCGGCACCTGGATGTAATAGCGGCTGCGCGTCGCCGAGCGCATCGAGGCGAGCGCGAAGCCGCGGTCGTGGTTGACGTAGATCAGCTCGTGATGGCAGGGCGGCACATCGGCAAGGATGCCGAGCCAGCCGAACGGATAGAGTTTTTCGTAGGCGGCGCCGACGCTGGCCGGCACCGCCTTGCGCGAGGGCCCGTGGAAGCCGTCGCAGCCGCAGATAAAGTCCGCATCGATCCGCTCGGCGCGGCCGTCCTGGCTGTAGGTTAGGTACGGCGCGTCGCTTTCGAGATCGTGCAGCGCTACATCGGCGGCGCCGTAGAGCACCTGGAGCCCGCGCGCTGGGGCGGCTTCCATCAGGTCGCGGGTCAGCTCGGTCTGGCCGTAGACCAGCACATGGTGACCGGTGAGCTCGGTGACGGGAATGCGGATCAGCCGGTCGCCATCGGCGAGCGCGAAGCCGTCATGCGGCAGGCCCTCGCGGTGCATGCGGCCGGCGAGACCGACCCGCTCCATCAGCATCGTCGCGGTGCGCTCCAGCACGCCGGCGCGGATGCGGCCCAGGACATAGTCCGGCGTGGCGCGCTCGACGACGACCACGTCGATGCCTTCCGCCCGCAGCAAATGGCCGAGCAGCAACCCTGCAGGGCCTGCGCCGATGATCGCAACCTGTGTCCGCATGGGAGCCTCTCCACGTTTCTTGTTGCGCAGCATGGTGCCGAGGCGCGCAACGGTGCGTGAGGGACACGTCAACCTTTTGCTTGGACGATTCGCCCGGCCGTGTAACGCTCCTTCCATGCGCGCGCGGAGCCCGGTCCCGGCCTTTTATCTCTATGGCGAGCCGCAGCGGGGCGTCGCCGAGGGGTTCGTCCATGTCGAGGATCTCGACGATCGCTCGCGGCCGAGCGAATGGACGATACGCCCGCATCTCCACCGCGATCTCCACCATGTGATCCTGATCGCCGAGGGCGGCGGCGCGATGACCGCCGAGGCCGAGACGGTGACGTTCGCGGCGCCTGCGCTGCTGCTGGTGCCGGCCGCGATCGTCCATGGCTTTGGCTGGCATCAGGAGTCGCGCGGCTGGGTCTGCACCCTCGCCGACGCCTATTTCGCCCAGCTGGCGATGCGCGATCCGGCGCTCGACGGTCTGTTCCGGATGCCGCGAGCGCTGCCGCTGACCGAAGGCGAGGGGGAGGCGATCGCCGCGGCGCTCGGCGAGGTCCAGCGCGAGCTCAGTTGGTCGGCGCCCGGCCAGCGCGCGGCGGTGGAAGCGGCGCTGCTCGCGATCCTGGTGCGCAGCCTGCGCTGCGGCGGGGCGGCGGCAGCGCGGGGGAGCGGCAGCCGGCGCGAGGCGGAGGTGGTGGCGCGGCTGCGCGCGCGGATCGAGGCGCGGTTTCGCCTGCGCGAGCCCGTCGGCGTCCATGCCCGCGCGCTGGGGGTGAGCGTCACCGCGCTGCGCCTCGCCTGCAGCCGGGTCGCGGGCAGCAGCCCCGCGGCGATGCTCGATGCGCGGGCATTGCTCGAGGCGCGGCGGCTGCTGCTCTATTCGAACCTGTCGGTCAGCGAGGTCGCCGACGCGGTGGGGTTCGAGGACCCGGCCTATTTCTCGCGCTTCTTTGCGCGGCATGTGGGTGCCCCGCCGCGCGCCTTTCGCGAGCGGGGTGGGGCCTCAGTCGCGCGCTAGGACCTCGCGATACAGCGCGATGTAGCGATCGGCCATCGCCTCCACCGAGAAGCGCGCCTCGATGGCGCACCGGCAGGCGGCGCGATCGATCGCTCCAACGCGTTCGACCGCCTCCACCGCGTCGTCGGCCGAGGCGACGAGCAGCCCGGTTTGGCCGTCGTCGATCAGCTCGGGCATCGAGCCGCGCCGCACCGCGATCACCGGGGTGCCGCAGGCCATCGCCTCGATCACCGACAGGCCGAAGGGCTCGTCGAAATTGATCAGGTGGAGCAGCGCGCGGGCGCTGCCGAGTGCGCGGATGCGGGCCTCGCCGCCGACCGGGCCGTGATAGACGATCCGGTCGTCGAGGTGCGGCTGGACCTCGCGCTCGAAATAGCCCTGGTCCTGGACGATGCCGTAGAGGTCGAGCCGGCGGCCGGTCGCCTGGGCGACGGCGATCGCTTCGGCCGCGCCCTTGTCCGGGTGCATGCGGCCGAAGAACAGCAGGTCGTCGCTGCCGTCGGCGTCGAAGGCGAATTCGTCGAGCCGGATGCCGTGGTGGATGGTCGCGGCATAGCGCAGCGCCGGGTGGCGATCGGCATCCGAGATCGCGACATAGTGCACGCGGTCCTCGAACGGCTTGTACATCGGCAGGATGCGCTCGGAGGAGAAGCCGTGGATCGTCGTCACCATCGGCGTGTCGATCAGCGAGGCATAGGCGTGGGCGGGGAAATCGGCCTGGTTGTGGATCAGGTCGAACTCGGCGGCGCGGGCGAAGAGGTGCGACTGGTGGGCATATTCCCATACCTTCGCGTCGATCGCCGGATCTTCCTCGTAGCCGCGCGGCACGACGCCGGCGAGGCGCGCGGTGGTGATGGAGTCCTGGGTGGCGAACAGGGTGACGTCGACGCCCTTGGCGACCAGCGCCTCGGTGAGCAGGCTCGTCACCAGCTCCCAGGGGCCATAATGCCGCGGCGGGGTGCGCCAGGCGATCGGCGCGAGCATCGCGATCTTCATGCGGCGGGCCCGCTTGTGCGCAAAGCGTC
Organism: Sphingomonas sp. ABOLE; assembly: GCF_003950455.1. NCBI lineage: Bacteria > Pseudomonadati > Pseudomonadota > Alphaproteobacteria > Sphingomonadales > Sphingomonadaceae > Sphingomonas > Sphingomonas sp. ABOLE. The sequence goes on along the minus strand of NZ_QQWY01000008.1, from coordinate 28,881 downwards.
ACCGTGCCCCTGCGAAAGCAGGGGCGCAGGGTTGGAGAGCGAATCGCGCGTGGCTCTGGGCCCCTGCTTTCGCAGGGGCACGGGTGGGTTGATCATGCGAGCAGGATGCCTTGGTTCGGGGCGAGGGGGAGGGGGGAGCCCTCCACGCGAAGGTCATGGCGGGGCGTGGTGAGGACCGGCGCCAGCGCGGCGGCCCATGCCGGCAGCGCCAGCGTCTGCGGTGCATCGGACAGGTTGAGCGCTACCAGCACGCGCGTGTCGCCATGCCGGCGTTCGTAGGCGAGCACCGCGCCGTCGCTCGACACCGCGTGCCAGCTGCCAACCGACAGCGCCGGATGCGCCCGCCGCAGCTGAAGCAGCGCGCGGGTGAAGCTCAGCATCGACCCCGCCGCGTCGCGCTGCGCCATCACGTTGCGCTCCGCCCAATCGGGATTGAGCGGCAGCCAGGGCTCGACGCTGCTGAACCCGGCATGCGCGCTGGCATCCCAGGGCATCGGCGTGCGGACCTCGTCGCGGTTGAACGCGGTGTCGGGCTCGCGCAGCGCCTGCGGGTCGCGTACCCGGTCGGGCGGGATGGCGACGTTGGACATGCCGAGCTCGTCGCCCTGGTACAAGGTCGGCGTACCGCGCAGCGTGAGCAGCAGCATCATCGCCACCGCTGCCTGGTCCGGCCCTACGCGCGAGGCGACGCGCGGCTTGTCGTGGTTGCCGAGCACCCAGTTGGGCCAGCCATTGGCCGGCAGCGCGCCCTCATAGTCCGTAATCAGCCCGGCCAGCGCCGCGGCATCCCAGCGTGCGTCGAGCAGATGGAAGTTGAAGGGCAGGTGCACGCCGTTGCCGCCCTCGCCATAATAGGCGACGAGGCGCGGGATCGGCAGGTAGATCTCGCCGATCAGTACGCGCTCGGGATAGGCCTCCGCCACCTCGCGCATCGCGGCGATGATCTCCATCATCTCGGGCTGGTCGGCGGAATGGACCGGCAGCAGCCGCTCGATGTCCTGCATGCCTTCGCGCCAGTCCGGATTGGCGGGGTTGTCGGGGAAGTCCGGGTGCTTGATCGCGAGCCACAGCACGTCGATGCGGAAGCCGTCGACGCCGCGATCGAACCAGAAACGCATCGCATCGAGCATTGCCGCGCGCAGATCGGGGTTGCGCCAGTTGAGCTCGGGCTGCTCCTTGAGGAACTGGTGGAGATAATATTGGCCCGTGTCCGCGTCCCATTCCCAGGCGCTGCCGCCGAAATAGCTCTGCCAGTTGTTCGGCGGCCCGCCATCTGCGGCAGGGTCGCGCCAGATATACCAGTCGCGCTTGGGGTTCTCGCGCGAGGACCGGCTTTCGCGGAACCAGGGATGTTCGCTCGAGCTGTGGTTGGGCACGAAATCGAGCAGCAGCTTCAGGCCGCGGGCATGGGCTGCGTCACGCAGGGCATCGAAGTCGGCGAGCGTGCCGAAGCGCGGATCGATCCCGCAATAATCCGCCACGTCGTAGCCGAAATCGGCCATCGGCGAGGGGAAGATCGGCGACAGCCACACCGCGTCGACGCCGAGATCGACCAGATAGTCGAGCCGCGCGGTCACGCCCGCCAGGTCGCCGATGCCGTCGCCGTTCGAGTCGTTGAACGAGCGCGGATAGACCTGGTAGATCACGCCCGTCTGCCACCAGCGTGGTTCGGTCATTGGGGGTTCCTCGTGAAAATTCCTCCCCGGAACGGGGAGGGGGACCATGCGCAGCATGGTGGAGGGGCCGTCGCGGCACGCGGCGGTGGTCCGGCGCGCGTCCTCCGCACCGCGCCTGCGGCGCGGCCCCTCCACCACCGCCTTCGGCGGCGGTCCCCCTCCCCGTGCCGGGGAGGAATTGCAGGGCCATTCACCGGAAACGCGCCTTGGGAATATGCGTGATCCGGCAGGCCAGATCCGCCTCGCCGCTCGCGACGATGTAGCGCTCGCCCGCATCCACCAGCCCGGTGGTGAACACCACCGGGGTCGGCAGATACAGCTGGTGCGCGATGTCCGCGGTGAGCGCCGGATTGGCCTCCAGCAGCGGCACCGCATCCTCCTGCCGCAGGATGACGCTGGGATCGTCGCGGTCGAGCAGTGCCCAGAAGCTGCGATAGATGCCGACCGCGTCGCGCTTCTCCACCCCGTGATAGATCAGCAGCCAGCCCGCCTCGGTCAGCACCGGCTGGCTGCCGCCGCCGATCCGCTGGTTCGAGGTCGAGCCCTTGCGCGTGCGGAGGCCGGGCTGGTCCAGTGGCTTCCAATGCAGCCCGTCGGGCGAGCGGGCGAGATTGATCGAGGGGCCACCCAGCCAGGGCGAGTCGTCCGGATAGGCGAAATAGACCTCGCCCAGCGGCCGGGTGAGTGCGTGGAAGAAGCCGTCGATGCGGCCCTCGAACAGCAGCATGTCCTTGTTCTGGTGGTCGAGCACCACCCCGAGCAGCTCCCAGTCGAGGCCGTTCGAAGAGCGGTACATCGCGGTGCAGTGCCGCTCGGCCGAGACGCCGCATACCGTCATCCAATAGGTGCCGTCGATCAACGTGATCCGCGCATCCTCGACACCGTAATCGAGATAGCTGGCCGAGGGCGCGATCGCCTTGTCGTAATGCACCGCCACCACCGTGCGGGCATCGGCATCCAGCTCCACCGGCAACAGCCAGGAGAGCGAGGTAAGCCCGAGCAGCCGCGGATTGCGGTCCTTGAGCGCGAACTGGCGCGGATCGGCCATGTCGAGCCCCGCGACGGCATGCGCGTCGAGCACATAGCCCGAAGGCGTCCAGCGAATGGCGCGGGCATGCCCGTCCACCACCGGATCGCGCAGCGCCTCGGCCACGCGCACCATCAGCAGCAGATTGCCGTTCGGCAGCCGCGCGAAGCCGGGGTTGAAGGCGCCAAGGACATAGGTCGCCTCGTCCACCCCGGCGCGCAGCGGCGAGCGGGTCAGGTCGACATCGTCGGGCCGGAAGATCAGATAATCGTCGCTCAAGCGCTTGCCCCCTCGGGTTTCACGCCCAGCAACGGGGTCAGGCCCCGGGGGTTCCGGCTTCAGCGCCGGCTTCCTGGGCCTGGCGGTGGTGCCGGATCACCTCGTCGATGATGAAGCGCAGGAATTTCTCGGAAAATTCGGGGTCGAGATCGGCATCCTGCGCCAGCGCGCGCAGCCGGGCGATCTGCGCCTCCTCGCGGCCGGGATCGGCGGGCGGCAGCCCGGATTCGGCCTTGTAGCGCCCCACCGCCTGGGTCACCTTGAACCGCTCGGCGAGCATGAAGACGAGCGCCGCATCGATATTGTCGATGCTCTGGCGATAGCGGGTCAGCGTCGCGTCGGTCATGCGAATCTCCTTTGCCGCTGCGGCACGGCCATGCAAGCACCTCTTGCCTTTGCAATGCACAAAGGCCAGAGGCTCGTTGCATATGAGCGCAACCGTCCACCGCCTGGGCTCGCGAACCCAGCCTTCGCTCGATCCGATCATGGCGCTGGTCGCCCAGGACATGAACCTGGTGAACGCGGTGATCCTCGATCGCATGCAGTCCGAGATCCCGCTGATCCCCGAACTCGCCGGCCATCTGATCGCCGGCGGCGGCAAGCGGATGCGGCCGATGCTGACGCTCGCCAGCGCTCGGCTGCTCGGCTATTCGGGCACGCGCCACCACAAGCTGGCGGCGGCAGTGGAGTTCATCCACACCGCGACGCTGCTGCATGACGACGTGGTCGACAGCTCGGACCTGCGCCGCGGCCGCCGCACCGCCAACATCATCTGGGGCAATCCCGCCAGCGTGCTGGTCGGCGACTTCCTGTTCAGCCGCTCGTTCGAGCTGATGGTCGAGGCCGAAAGCCTCAAGGCGCTGCACATCCTGTCGAACGCCAGCGCGGTGATCGCCGAGGGCGAAGTCAACCAGCTCACCGCGGTGCGCCGGATCGACCTGTCCGAGGATCGCTATCTCGATATCATCGGCGCCAAGACCGCCGCGCTGTTCGCCGCCGCCTGCCGGGTGGCGGGCGTGGTCGCCGAGCGTCCGGAGGCCGAAGAGCTCGCGCTCGACGCCTATGGCCGCAACCTGGGCATCGCCTTCCAGCTGGTCGACGACGCGATCGACTATGTCTCGGACGCGTCGACGATGGGCAAGGATGCCGGCGACGACTTCCGCGAAGGCAAGATGACGCTGCCGGTGATCCTCGCCTATGCGCGTGGCACCGAGGCGGAACGCGGCTTCTGGAAGGAAGCGATCTCCGGCCGCCGCATCGCGGACGAGGATTTCGCCGAGGCGATCCGGCTGGTGCAGAGCTGCCGTGCGGTGGACGACACGCTCGCCCGTGCTCGCCATTACGGCCAGCGCGCGATCGATGCGCTGGGCGGCTTCCGCGCCTGCGAGGCGAAGGACGCGATGGTCGAGGCGGTCGAATTCGCGGTGGCGCGCGCCTACTGACGCGCGCCGACCGGAGCATTTCCGAGTGGATCGCTTGCGATCCAAGGCTCGGGAAATGCGACCATCAAAAAGCTTCCGGGGATTACGCCTCGGTCGACTTTTCTTCGCCCTCGTCCTCGTCGACTTCGAGCGCGTCTTCCTCGTCCATGTCGAGCACTTCCTCGATGCCCTCGACGATCAGGTCGAGCTGCTCGTAGCTCGCCGTCATCTCGATCGTCTCACCGTCCTCGTCCTCGAGGTGGAGGGTGTAATCGCCGTCGCTGTCCGGGGTGATGGTGAACTGGGAAAGGATTCGTGCCATGTCGCGCTCCTCTGGCGGTGAGTCCGCCTAACCACGCTTGTCCCGAATGGTTGCAGCCGAATGACGTCACCCCTGCCGATCCACGCTGTTTTGCCGGCGCTGCTCGATGCGCTGCGGGTGGCGAGCAATGCGGTGCTGGTCGCGCCGCCGGGGGCAGGCAAGACCACGGCGGTGGCCCCGGCGCTGCTCGGCGAGGCCTGGTGCACCGGCGAAATCCTGCTGCTCTCCCCGCGCAGGCTCGCGGCGCGCGCGGCGGCGGAGCGGATGGCGGCGCTGGCGGGCGAAAGCGTCGGCAAGACCTTCGGCTATGCCACGCGGATGGACAGCAAGCGCTCGGCCGCGACGCGGGTGACGGTGGTCACCGAGGGCATTTTCGTCAACCGCATCCAGGCCGATCCCGAGCTGGCGGGCGTCTCCGCCGTACTGTTCGACGAGGTGCATGAACGCAGCCTCGACAGCGATTTCGGCCTTGCGTTGGCGCTCGATGCGCAGGGTGCGCTGCGGCCGGACCTGCGGCTGGTCGCGATGTCGGCGACGCTCGACGGCACCCGCTTCTCCGGGCTGATGGGCGATGCGCCGGTGGTGGAGAGCGAAGGCCGCAGCTTCCCGCTGACGCTGCGCCATCTCGGCCGCGCGGCCGAGGCGCGGATCGAGGATTCGGTCGCGGGCGCGGTGCGGCAGGCGTTGCGCGAGGAGGAGGGGGGCATCCTCGCCTTTTTGCCGGGCGTGGCCGAGATCGAGCGGACTGCGGAGCGGCTGGGCGACATCGGCGGCGCGATGCTCCACCGGCTGCACGGCAGCCTGGAGCCCGCCGCGCAGCGCGCCGCGATCGCGCCCGATCCCGAGGGGCGGCGCAAGATCGTGCTGGCGACCTCGATCGCCGAGACCTCGCTGACGCTCGACGGCATCCGGGTGGTGGTCGATTCGGGGCTGGCGCGCCGCCCGCGCTACGATCGCGCGGCGGGGATGACGCGGCTGGTTACCGAGCGGGCGAGCCAGGCGGCGGTGACCCAGCGCGCCGGGCGTGCCGCGCGGCAGGGGCCGGGTACGGCGTATCGGCTGTGGGAGGAGGCGGCGACCGCGGGGCTGCCGCGCTTCGATCCGCCGGAGATTTTGGAAGCCGATCTGTCGGCGCTGATGCTCGATTGCGCGCTTTGGGGCGTGACCGATCCCCGCCAGCTCGCCTGGCTCGATCCGCCGCCCGAGGCTGCGATCGCCGAGGCGCGGGCGCGGCTGGGGGCGCTGGAAGCGATCGACCCCGACGGCCGCCCGACCGAACATGGCAAGGCGATCGCCCGCCTGCCGCTGCCGCCACGCCTCGGCCACATGCTGGTGCGCGCCAGCGAGCGGGGCATGGCACGGACGGCGGCGGCGGTGGCGGTGCTGCTCGGCGAGCGCGGGCTGGGGGGCAGTGATGCCGACCTCGAACTGCGGTTGCGCCGGTGGAAGGGCGAGCGCGGCCAGAGGGCCGAGAATGCGCGGCGGCTGGCCGAACGCTGGAGCAAGCTGGTCCCCGCTGCTGCAAGTGGGAGGGGGCTAGGGGGTGGGCCCCCGCGCTTCCCAAGCGATTCCGGTGCCGATGCCGGGGGCCCACCCCCCGGCCCCCTCCCGCGCGCAGGAGGGGGAGCGCAGGGAGAAGAGGTCGCCCTCTGCGTGGCGCTCGCCTTCCCCGATCGCGTCGCCAGGCGCCGCGACGGCTCGGGAGAAACCTGGGCGTCGGTCGGCGGGCGCGGGTTCAAGCTCGATTCGACCTCGCCGCTCGCCCGCGCCGACTGGCTCGCGGTGGCCGAGACGCAGGGCATGGCCGCGGGCGCGCGCATTCTCTCCGCCGCGCCGATGGACGCCGCCACGGTCGAATCGCTGTTCGCCGACCGCATCGGGACCCGCCGCACCGTCAGATTCGATCCCGCCACCGGCCGCATCGAGGCGCTGCGCGAACGGCGGCTCGGCGCCGTCCGCCTCTCCGGCGGCAGCGACTCGGGCGCGACGCCCGCCGAAATCGAATCGGCGCTGCTGGAGGGCGTGCGCACCCATGGCCTCCACCTGCTCCCCTGGTCCGCCACCGCGCAGGCGCTACGCACCCGCGGCGCCTATGCCGGGATCGCGGCGCTGACCGACGAAGCGCTGATCGCCACGCTCGACGACTGGCTGCCCGCCGCGCTGGAGGGCAAGCGCCGGCTCGATGCGGTGAGCCCCGAATCGCTCACCCAGGCGCTGCAGAACCTGCTCGGCTGGGACGGGCAGAAGACGCTCGACCGCCTCGCGCCCGCACGCTTCGAGACGCCTGCCGGCTCGTCCCACGCGATCGACTATGCCGCCGAAGCCGGTCCCACGGTGGAAGTACGCGTCCAGGCGCTGTTCGGCCTCGCCGAGCATCCGATGATCGGCGGCAATGTGCCCTTGGTGCTCAGCCTCACCTCGCCCGCAGGGCGCCCGATCCAGACGACGCGCGACCTGCCGGGCTTCTGGAAGGGCAGCTGGGCGGCGGTCGCCAAGGAAATGCGCGGCCGTTATCCCCGCCATCCCTGGCCCGAGGATCCGGCGGCGGCCTCCGCAACGCTACGGACGAAAAACGCTGATGCAAGGGCGCGCGGGGCGCGCTAAAGGATGGCCCCATGAAGTCCGCTCGCATCTATCAGCGCGTCAAGAACGCGATGCAGTCCGGCCGCGCCCGGACCGACAACTGGGTCCTCGAGTTCGAGCCGCACACGCCGCAGCGGCCCGATCCGCTGACCGGCTGGGCCGGCGGCGGCGAGACCGCGAACCAGGTCCGCATTTCCTTCCCGACGCTGGAGGCGGCCAAGGACTATGCCGAGCGCGAAGGCTATGCCTATCACGTCGTGCCGGCACCGCAGCGCAAGCTCAAGCTGCAGGCCTACGCCGACAATTTCCGCTGATCGCCGCTGCTTCCCTCGCCCGGCGGGGGAAGCGACCGTTGACGATGCAGGGCAGGGGGGCGGCGCTTACGCCAGCCCCTCGACCATTTCCGCCAGCTCCAGCCAGCGCATTTCGGCCGCGTCCTTCTCCTCGCGGAGCTTGGCGATTCCCTCGCTCAGCTTGGCGAACTTCGCCGGATCCTTGGTGTAGAGCGCCGGATCGGCCAGCAGCGCCTCGTCGCGGGCGATCGTCTGGTCGATCTCCTCGATGCGCTTGGGCAGCAGCTCGTAGTCGCGCTGGTCCTTGTAGCTGAGCTTGGTGCGTGCCTTGGGCGCCTCGGGAGCCGGTGCAGCAGCCGCCGGCTTGCTCGTCTTCTTCGGCTCGATCCTCGGGCGCCGCTTGGCTTCCCAATCGGCATAGCCGCCGACCACCACGTCGACCGTGCCGCTGCCGTCTAGGCCCAGCGTCACCGTGACGGTGCGGTCGAGAAAGTCGCGGTCGTGGCTGACGATCAGCACCGTGCCGGCATAATCGGCGATTACTTCCTGCAAAAGGTCGAGCGTCTCGAGATCGAGATCGTTGGTCGGCTCGTCGAGCACCAGCAGGTTGGACGGCCGCGCGAACTCGCGCGCGAGCAGCAGGCGCGAGCGCTCGCCGCCCGACAGCGTGCCGATCCGTGCCTCGGCGATGCTGGGGTCGAACAGGAATTCCTTGAGATAGCCATGGACGTGCTTGCGCGCGCCCTGCACGTCGATCCAGTCGCCGCCGTCGGCCAGCACCTCGCGCACCCGCTTGTCGGGCGCCATCAGGCTGCGCTGCTGGTCGATGATGATCGCATCGAGCGTCTGGGAGAGCTTGACCGTGCCCTCGTCGGGCTGGAGCTCGCCGGTGAGCATCTTGAGCAACGTGGACTTGCCCGCGCCGTTCGACCCGACGATGCCGATCCGGTCGCCCTTGGTGACGCGGAAGGTCAGGTCCTTGATGATCGTCCGCTCGCCGAAGCGCTTGGTGACGTGCTTGGCGTCGATCACCACCTTGGTCTGGTTGCCGTCCGAGGCGGTGGCGAGTGCGGCGGTGCCCTGCGGGCCCACCATGCCGGCGCGCTCGGCCCGCATTTCCTTCAGCTTGGCGAGGCGGCCCTGGTTGCGGCGACGGCGGCCGGTGACGCCGCGCTGGAGCCAATGCTCCTCGATCTTGAGCTTGGCGTCGAGCCGCTGGGCGTTGCGCTCCTCCTCGGCATAGACCTGCTCGGTCCATGCCTCGAACCCGCCAAAGCCGATCTCGGCGCGGCGGATGGAACCGCGATCGAGCCACAGCGTCTGGCGCGTGAGGCGGGTGAGGAAGGTACGATCGTGGCTGATGACGACGAAGGCGCCCTTGTAGCGCGTCAGCCAGTCTTCCAGCCATTCGATCGCGCCGAGATCGAGATGGTTGGTCGGCTCGTCGAGCAGCAGCACGTCGGGGTCCTGCGCCAGCGCGCGGGCGATGGCGGCGCGGCGACGCTCGCCGCCCGAGGCGGTGGCCGCCTCGCGCGACAGGTCGATGCCCAGCTGGTCGGCGATCGCCTCGGCCTCGTGCCGGGCGGGAGCGTCGTCGCCGGAGAGGACATAGTCCATCAGCGTGGTGCAGCCGGCCATGCGCGGTTCCTGCTCCAGCAGGATGACGCGGGTGCCGGGCACGATGGTGCGGCGGCCCTCATCGCTGTCGATCGCGCCGGCGATCAGCTTGAGCAAGGTCGTCTTGCCCGCGCCGTTGCGGCCGATCAGCGCGAGCCGATCGCGTTCGCCGACATGCAGGTCGAGATTGCGGAAAAGCCAGCCGGATCCCTGAACGAGACCCAGCCCTTCATAGGAAAGCACCGGAGCAGCCATGGTGCAGCACCTAGGAGGCGGCGGGCCTCCCCGCAAGCGGCCAGGCATGGCGGACCGCGATGCACCCATGCCACAATTGCCGAACCGCGACTGACGTTCATGTTCAGGGGCTATTCAATGCCCGGACCCTATGCCATTCCGATGCCGATGTTGGTCAAACCCGTTCTGATCGCGTGTCTTGCGAGCCTCGCGCTCACGAGCCCGGTCCTCGCGCGCCCGATCGGCGCGGAGCAGGATGACGGCCAGCGTGCGGCGCGCGAGCGGCGGCTTCGCGGCCAGAATCTGCCCGCGCGCGAGATCGAGCGGCGGGTGATCCCGAAGATGCCGGGCGCGCAATATCTCGGGTTCGACTATGATCCCGAGCACGACGTTTACACGCTCAAGTTCCTGCGCAATGGATCGGTGATCTGGGTGGAGGTGGACGGCCATACCGGCCAGGTCCTCCGCCGCATGGGCAGCTAGAGCAGACAGAATTAGAGCACACAGAAAAGGACGGGACAGCGAATGCGACTTCTGATCGTCGAGGACGAACCCAATCTCGGGATCCAGCTGCGCACCGCGCTCGAGGGCGCGGGCTATGCCGTCGACCTCGCGACCGACGGCGAGGAAGGCCATTTCCTCGGCTCGACCGAGCAATATGACGCGATCATCCTCGACCTCGGCCTGCCCGAGATCGACGGGCTGACCGTGCTCGATCGCTGGCGCAAGGAAGGCCGCACCATGCCGGTGCTGGTGCTCACCGCGCGCGACAGCTGGTCGGACAAGGTGGCGGGGCTCGATGCCGGCGCCGACGACTATGTCGCCAAGCCGTTCCAGACCGAGGAGCTGATCGCCCGGCTGCGCGCGCTGATCCGCCGCGCCTCGGGCAACGCCTCGGCCGAGCTGACCGCGGGCGACATCCGGCTCGACACGCGTTCGGGCAAGGTCACCAAGGCGGGCGAGCCGGTGAAGCTGACCGCGCAGGAATACAAGCTGCTCAGCTACCTGCTCCACCACAAGGGCAAGGTGGTGAGCCGCACCGAACTGATCGAGCATATCTACGACCAGGATTTCGACCGCGATTCGAACACCATCGAAGTGTTCGTCACGCGCATCCGCAAGAAGCTGGGCGCCGACGTGATCACCACCATCCGCGGCCTGGGCTACAGCCTCGACGAAGCCAGCTTTACCTGAGGCCGGGTGGGTGGAGGCCGAGCCGATTTCCAGCGACGAGGCTTCGCCCGCGCCTGGCGAGTTCGAGCCGCGCGAACGCCGGCCGGTGCGCGTCACCGGCTCGGTCAGCCGGCGCATGCTGCTGGTCGCGACCGCGTGGATCCTGCTGCTGCTGGTCGGCGGCGGCTATGCGCTCGACCGGGTGCTGACCAGCGCGATCACCCGCAATTTCGACGACCAGCTCGACTATCTCGTCTCCTCGATGATCGTCTCGGCCGAGCTCGGCTCGAACGGCGAGGTGGTGCTCAACCGCGAGCTTGCCGACCAGCGCTTCCTCGAGCCCAATTCGGGCGCCTATTGGCAGATCAGCGGCCAGGGGTTCGAGCCCTTCTACTCGCGCTCGCTCTGGGACCGGCGTCTCAAGGTCGACCAGGTCCATAGCGACCGCGAGATCCATTTCTACGACAGCAACCAGTTCCCCGACCAGAAGCTGCGCATCGCCGAGCGCGACCTCAAACTGCCGGGCTCGCCGGTACGCTGGCGCTTCCAGGTGGCGGAGAGCCGCGATGTGCTCGACGCGCAGATCGCCACCGTACGCCGCACGCTGGTGCGCAGCTTCGCGCTGCTCGGGCTGGGGCTCGTCGCGATGGCGGCGCTGCAGACCTGGTACGGGCTGCGGCCGCTGCGCAAGGTGCGGCGCGAGATTGCCAGGCTCCGCGCCGGCCAGACCCAGCGCGTCGGCGGGCCGATGCCGGCCGAGGTCGGCCCGATGGTCGACGAGCTCAACGCGCTGGTCGAGCATAACGATCGCCAGGCCGAGGAAGCGCGGCGCCATGCCGGCAACCTCGCGCATGCGCTCAAGACGCCGCTCAGCGTGATCATGAACGCCGCCGCCGCCGGCCAGGAAGACCTGCCGGACACCGTCATTCGCGAGGCGCGGACGATGCGGCGGCAGATCGACCACCATCTCGCCCGCGCCCGGGCGGTCGGACGCCGCGGCAGCGCGCACAGCCGCGCCGAGGTGTGGCCGTCGATCGAGGCGGTCGAGCGCGCGGTGGCGCGGCTCTACCCCAATGTCCGCATCGACGTGGACGGGGTGAAGGATGCGATCGCGCATATCGAGCGGCAGGACTTGGACGAGATCCTCGGCAACCTCGTCGAGAACGCCGCCAAATATGGCGGCGGCAGCGTGTTCGTCACCGCGCGGCTCGAATCGGGGTTCGTCGAAATCCTGGTCGAGGACGACGGCATGGGCATTCCCGAGGCCGACCGCATTCGCATCTTCGATCGCGGCGTGCGGCTCGATACCGGCAAGCCCGGCACCGGCCTGGGCATGGCGATCGTGCGGGACGTGGCCGAGATCTATGGCGGCACCGTCAGCCTGGAGGAGAGCGAGGATCTGGGCGGCCTGCTCGTCCGCCTCCGCCTGCCCGCCGCGGGCTGAGTCTCAGGCCGGCTCGACCGCGCGCATCGCCTCCGCCGCGATCTCGAGGCTGCGCTTGCGGGCCTGGTGGTCGAACATCGCGCTGGTCAGCATCAGCTCGTCGGCCTGGGTGCGTTCGATAAAGGCCTCGATCTCGCGGCGCACCTTGGCGGGGCCGCCGATCGCCGAGGCGGACAGGACATGGTCGAGCACCGCATTGCCCTGCGTGCCCAGGCTCTCGCGATAGCCGCGCACCGGCGGCGGCAGCTGGATGCCGCGCCCGGTGGTGCGGATCGCGACGAACGCCTGTTGCTGCGAGCTGGCGAGATACTCCGCCTCCTCGTCGGTATCCGCCGCGAAGACGTTGAAGCCGAGCATCACATGCGGCTTGGCCAGCGCCTCGGACGGGCGGAAGTTGCGGCGATAGACCGCGATCGCCTCGTCGAGCAGGCCCGGCGCGAAGTGCGAGGCAAAGGCATAGGGCAGCCCCAGCGCGGCGGCGAGCTGCGCACCGAAGGTGCTGGAGCCGAGGATCCACAGCTTGACGTCCGCGCCCGCGCCCGGCGTCGCGCGGATGCCGGTGCGGCCGTCATCGGCGAAATAGCTTTGCAGTTCCATCACGTCCTGCGGGAAGGCGTTACCGTCGCTCTCGAGGTTGCGGCGGATCGCGGCGGAGACCCGCTGGTCCGAGCCCGGCGCGCGGCCCAGCCCCAGGTCGATGCGGCCGGGGAAGAGCGCGTCGAGCGTGCCGAACGCCTCGGCCACCTGCAGCGGCGAATGGTTGGGGAGCATGATTCCGCCCGCGCCGATGCGGATCGTGCTGGTCGCCTGGCCGACATGGGCGATCACCACCGCGGTGGCGGCGCTGGCGATGCCCTCCATGCCGTGATGCTCGGCAACCCAATAGCGTCGGAAGCCGAGCTTCTCGGCGTGCGCGGCTAGGTCGGCGGCGTTGGCGAGCGCGTGGCCCACGGTGCCGCCTTGGACGACGGGCACCAGATCGAGCAGGGAATATGCGGTCATGGAGAGGATGTGGGGACGCTTGGGCACCGTTGCCAGAGGGTTGGCGCCCACTACCATCGCCCAACCGCTCGCTGCCTCGCCAAGCATTTCCGCCAGCCGTCATCCCGGCGGAAGCCGGGATCCATTCGCCGCTGGGCATCAGCAAGCGCCGTTACGGAGACCCCAATGGATCCCGGCTTCCGCCGGGATGACGAAGATTCGATCAAGCGACAGCGCTCTCCCCGTCGGCGAGGAGGAGGAGGAGGACGAAGCCTCACTCCGCCGGCTGCACCCCGTCGTCTCCGGGCTTGTGGTCGATCGCGCCGTGCGGACCCGCAGGCCCCAGCACGCGGCTGCCGTCGTCGCCCGGGCGATAGGTGAGCAGCCGCCGCGAAAGCCGCGGCCCCAGCCAGCCTTCCAGGCCCACCGCGAGGCTGAACAGCGCGGGCACGATCACCAGCGTGAGCAAGGTCGAGACGATCAGGCCGCCGATCACCACCACGCCCATCGGCGCGCGGAACGACGAGTCGCCGTTGAGCGACAGCGCGGTCGGCACCATGCCCGCCACCATCGCGATGGTGGTCATCACGATCGGCTGGGCGCGCTTGCGGCCGGCATCGACGATCGCCTCCATCTTGCCCACGCCCTTTTCCATCTCCTCCAGCGCGAAGTCGACGAGCAGGATCGAGTTCTTGGCGACGATGCCGAACAGCATCAGCATGCCGATATAGACCGGCAGGCTCACCGGCATCCCCAGGATCGCCAGCATGATCAGCCCGCCCAGCGGCGCGTTGAGCAGCGAGCCCATGTTGACGATCGGCGAGACGAAGCGGCGATACAGCAGCACCATCACCGCGAAGACCAGGAAGATGCCCGAGGCCAGCGCGATGATGAAGTTCTGGATCATCTCGCCCTGCCACTTGGCCTGGCCCACGGTCATCTCGGCCACGCCCACCGGCAGCTGCTTCATGATCGGAAGATTGTGGATCTCCTTCATCACGTCGCCAGAGACATAGGGCTTGCCCGTCGCCGGGTTCATCGCGAGGTCGGCCCCCACCACCAGCCGGCGCTGGAGGTTGAGCCGCTCGACCTTGGTCGGCCCGGCGGCGAAGCGGATGTCCGCCACCGCGGAGAGCGGCACCGAGCCGCCGGTCTGGGTCTGCACGCGCATGTTCTGCAGCGTATCGAGCTTGGTGCGCGAATCCTGGTCGAGCGCGACGCGGATCGGGATCTGGCGATCGGACAGCGAGAATCGGGCGCTGTTCTGCTCGATGTCGCCCAGCGTCGCGACGCGGATCGCGTTGGACAGCGCCGCCGTGGTCACGCCCAGATCGGCCGCGAGGTCGAGCCGCGGCGAGATCACGATCTCCGGCCGCTGCAGATCGCCCGAGATGCGCGGCGCGACGAGCGACTTCAGCCCCTCCATCTGCTTCATCAGGGTGAGCGCGGTCTTGTTGAGCAGTTCGGGATCCTCGCCGCCCAGCGTGATCGTGATGTCGCGCCCGGACGAGCCCCAGCCGAACTGCGAGCGGAAATTCACCCGCGCATCGGGGATGGCGAGCAGCTTGGGCGCCACCCGCTTCTCGAACTCGGTGCTGGTCTCGGTGCGGCCGCTCTTCTTCTCGACCAGATCGGCGGTCACCCGGCCGCTGCCGACCAGGGTACGGGCATAGGTATGCTCGACCCCCGGCTCGGCGCGCAGGATGCCCGCGACCTGCTGGACCACCCGGTCGGTCTGCTCCAGCGTGGTGCTCGGCACCATCTCGACCGTGGCGGTCACGCTGTCCTGGTCCTGTGCGGGCTGGAAGGTCTGCGGCATGGTGACGAGCAGGCCGATCGTGCCGCCGAGCGACAGCACATAGGCGAGGATCGCCACCCAGCGGTGCATCAGCGTCCATTCGAGCAGGCGAATGTACAGCCGCATCATCAGCCCGCCGCCATGTTCGACATGGCCGTGCGCCTTGAGGAAATAGGCCGCGATCATCGGCGTGAGCATGCGCGCCACCGCCAGCGACATCAGCACCGCCGCAACGACGGTGAGGCCGAAATTCTTGAAGAACTGGCCCGAGATGCCCGGCATCAGGCCCACCGGCAGGAACACCGCGACGATCGACATGGTGGTGGCGAGCACCGCCACGCCGATCTCGTCGGCGGCGTCGATCGAGGCCTGATAGGCCGATTTGCCCATCCGCATGTGGCGGACGATGTTCTCGATCTCCACGATCGCGTCGTCGACCAGCACGCCCGCGACCAGGCTGAGCGCGAGCAGCGTCATCTGGTTGAGCGTGAAGCCCATCATGTCCATGAACCAGAAGCTGGGGATCGCCGAGAGCGGGATCGCCAGCGCCGAGATCACCGTCGCCCGCCAGTCGCGCAGGAACAGGAACACGACGATGACGGCGAGCACCGCGCCCTCGATCATCGCCTCCATCGCGGTGTCGAACTGCTCCTTGGCGTATTTGCTGTAGTTGTCGAGCAGCTCGAAACGGACCTTGGGATTGGCCTTTTCGAGCGCCTGCAGCTTCTTCTGCGCTTCCTCGTAGATGGTGACGTCCGAGGCGCCCTTGGCGCGCTGGATGTCGAACGAGATCACCGGATGCCCGTCATAGCGCGCGAAGTTGCGGCGCTCGGCATAGCCGTCCTTCACCGTCGCGATGTTGGCGAGGCGCACGGTGCCGCCGGTGCCGGTGGCGATCTGGGTCTGGCCCAGCGAATAGGCATCCTTGGCGTTGCCGACGACGCGCAGCGACTGTTCGAAGCCCGAGATCTGCGCGCGGCCACCGGCGGCGTTGAGGTTCACCTGGCGCAGCTGCTGGTTCACCTGGCTTGCGGTAAGGCCGTAGCTGGCCAGCTTCACCGGATCGAGCACCACGCTGACTTCGCGGCTGACGCCGCCGTTGCGCTGCACCGCCGCCATCCCGCTGATCGACAAAAGCTCCTTCGACACGCTGTTGTCGATGTACCAGGAGAGCTGCTCGACGGTCATGTCGGTCGCGGTCGCCGTGAAGCTGGCGACGTCGTTGCTGCTGGCGCTGTCGACCCGGCCGACCTGCGGCTCGAGGATGCCGTCGGGCAGGTTGCCGCGGATCTGCTGGATCGCGCTGCGCACGTCCTCCACCGCGCGGTCGATCGGGGTGCCGATCGCCAGCTGCACCACCGTCTGGCTGTTGCCTTCGGAGACGGTGGAGTTGATCTCGTCGATGCCCTGCAGGCTGCGCACCGCCGACTCGACCTTCTGGGTGATCTGCGTCTCCAGCTCGCTCGGCGCGGCGCCGGGCTGGCTGATCGAGATCCACACGATCGGGAAGTCGATGTCCGGATCGTTGTTCACGTCCATCCGGCTGAAGCTTACCAGCCCCGCGACGGTGAGGAACAGGAACAGGACGATCGGCGGTACCGGGTTGCGGATGGCCCAGGCCGAGATGTTGCGAAAGCTCATCGCGCCGATCCCTTACTTCTTCTGGAGCTGGGGAATGACCTTCTGGCCCGGATTGAGGAACGCGCCTGCGGTCATCACCACGCGCTCGTTGCCGGTCAGGCCGCTGGTGATCCGCACGCCCTCGTCGGACACGTCGCCGGTCTTCACGTCGCGGCGCACCGCCTCGTTCTTGTCGTTGAGGATATAGACATAGGTGCCCTGCTGGTCGCTCTGCACCGCCGATTGCGGCAGGATCACCGAGGTGACCGCGCCCGCGACGATCCGCGCGCTGGCGAAGCCGCCGGGGCGCAGCGCCGGGTTGTAAGGCAGCGCGATGCGGGCGATACCGAGGCGGCTGGTCGGGTCGATAACCGGCGAGACCTGCCATACCTGGCCCTTGAAGCTGGTCTGGGTGCCGACCGGGGTCACTTCCGCCGGCGCGCCGACGTGCAGCTTCTGGACATCGGCTTCGGAAAGCTGGGTGCGCAGCTCGAACTGGCCGTCCATCGCCATGCGGAACAGCGTGCCCGAGCCCGAGCTGACGATCTGGCCGGGCTCGATCTGGCGGGCGAGCACCAGGCCCGCTTCCGGCGCGCGGATGTCGAGCCGGCGGTTGCGCGCCTGGGTCTCGGCGAGCTGCGCCTTGGCGACGCGGACGCGGGCGAGCGCCTGGTCGCGCGTGGCAACGCGCTGGTCGATATCGGCGCGGGAGATGAATCCGTTTCCGACCAGTTGCTGCGCGCGGTCGAGATTCGCCTGGGCGAGCTTGGCATCGGCCTCGGCGACGCGGATCTGCGCGGCGAGCGACTCGGCGGTCTGCGCCTGTACCGAGCGATCGACCACGGCGAGCACCTGGCCCTTCTTCACCCAGCTGCCGGCATCGACCAGCACGCGCGTGACCAGGCCGCCTTCGCCCGCGACGCCCACCGGCATCTCGCGCTTGGCGGCGAGGCTGCCGGTGCCGGTGACGATCGTCGACGCGGTCTGCTGCCCCGGCGCCGAGACGGTGACGGTGAGCAGCTGGCCCTGGCCCTTGGCGCCCTTGGCGGCGGGAAGCGGCTTGCTCGCCGGGGGCATCAACAGGAAGCCGGCGATCACGACCAGCACGAAGGCGCCCAGGCCGATCCACAGCCACCGCCGCCCACGCCGCGCCGGTTCCCCCTCGAACCCGAGCTGCTCCTGCCGATCCAACATCCCTGCCTCGTAATTCATGCGCCCACCTCGTTCGGGGCGCGTACACGCCCCTCGTCGCACTGTATTATAGGAATATATCACCGGCGGCAAGGCCGGTGCAGCAACGCGCGGTGACATGCCCGGTTGCATGTACTCGCGCAAGTGACCGCAAGGAATAAGCGCGTAGCTGTCGGACCTTGCAAGTAATAGCAATCGTTTGCGGTCGGGTTATTCGTTCAGCCTGCGTTCGTGTGCAGGCGTCGACAAGCCGGTGCAGGATGACGACAAACCACAGGAGGAACATCCCCATGACCCGCTCTCTGCCGCTCGCCGCGCTGCTCGCGCTCGCCGCCGCACCCCTGGCCTTCGCCCCCCAGGCACTCGCCCAGGTGCAGCCGGCCGCGCAGCCGATCCCCGCCGACGGCACCGTGCTCGACATCGTTGCCGAGGGGACCAGCACCCGCGTGCCCGATCTCGCGCTGATCCAGGCCGGGGTGGTCACCACCGCAGGCACGGCGGGCGAGGCGATGCAGCAGAATGCCGCGCGGATGGCGGCGGTGCTGGGCGCGCTGCGCAAGGCCGGCATCGGCGAGCGCGACCTGCAGACCAGTTCGGTTAACCTCGCGCCGCAATATCGCTACCAGGAAAACAAGCCGCCGGTGATCACCGGCTATCAGGCATCGAACCAGCTGACCGTGCGTTTCCGCGACATCGCCAGGAGCGGCACGATTCTCGACGCGCTGGTCGCACAGGGCGCCAACAACATCGCCGGGCCCAACCTGACGCTCGCCGACGAGGACGGTGCGCTCGACGAGGCGCGGCGCGACGCGATCGCCAGGGCCAAGGCGCGGGCCGCGCTCTACGCACAGGCGGCCGGGCTCAAGGTCGATCGCATCCTGCTGATCTCGGAGGCGGGCATGCCGCAGATGCCGCAGCCCGTACCGATGCTGATGCGCGGCAAGGCGATGATGGCCGAGGCTGATACCGCGATCGTGCCCGGCGAGCAGAAGGTCACCGCCAGCGTCTCGGTGCGCTTCCTGCTGAAATGATCCGGACATGAAAAAAAAGGGCCGCCCCGGCTGGGACGGCCCTTTTTGTTGGT
The DNA here is from genome assembly GCF_003950455.1 of Sphingomonas sp. ABOLE. Classification (NCBI taxonomy): domain Bacteria; kingdom Pseudomonadati; phylum Pseudomonadota; class Alphaproteobacteria; order Sphingomonadales; family Sphingomonadaceae; genus Sphingomonas; species Sphingomonas sp. ABOLE. The sequence goes on along the minus strand of NZ_QQWY01000008.1, from coordinate 10,138 downwards.
CTGGTGGAAGCGGGATGCTTAACGCACCGCGCCGCGACGCACCAGGTTGACGATCGCCAGCAGGATGACCGCACCCACCAGCGAGACCAGGAAGGTCATCGGGGTGATCACGCCGCTGTTGATGTTACCACCGAACAGCAGACCGCCGACAAACGCGCCGACGATGCCGACGACGATGTTCAGGAAGATACCCTGCTGGGCATCGGTCCGCATGATGATGCTCGCAAGCCAGCCGACGACGCCGCCGATGACGAGCCAAACGATAAAGCCTACCATTCGTCCCTCCTTTACTTGCCCGGCGACCCGGGCGACGTAATGGAAAATCCGCGAATGGTCGCTTTGGTTCCGAAGCGATTTTTTGCGTTGTCAAGGGAACTTTCGGCACGCAAAACGAAAAAATCAGAACTTCTGCTGGCGTTCGTAGAGCGAGCGATAATGCTGGATGCGCGTGACCCGCAGCCCCGGCATGCCCGAGCGATCGATCGCGCGCTGCCAGCCGGCGAATTCCTCCATGGTGAGGCCGTAGCGATCGCACACCTCGTCCACGGTCAGCAGCCCGCCATTGACGGCGGCCACGACTTCGGCCTTGCGCCGCACCACCCAGCGGGTGGTGTTGGGCGGCGGCAGGCTGTCCAGGGTCAGCGGCTCGCCGAGCGGACCGATCACCTTGGCAGGACGGATCTTCTGGTTCTCAATCATCTACCAACCTCTTCGGGGCCGGCCGCCCCTGTTACGCAACCGTGAAACGACTTTTACCCGCCTGCCTTGAACATCGGCTAAAATGGCAAGGTAAACGCGCGCTTCACCCCTCTCCCCACTGGTGCAGCGCGGTTGCGGCGGCGCGATGGAAACAGCCATCGGCCGGCGCGAGCAGCGCTGCCACGGGAAGCGGCATCGAAAGCCGGGTCTGGAGTCGCGCGGTGAAGCTGGCGGCCTGCCGGCTCGTCACCATCGCCATCAGCACGGCGAGTCCCGTCGGGAGCGTCGCAGTGCCCAAGTCGCGGTTCGGATGGGCAAAACTCAAGTCCACCAATGCGTTTCCAGTCGTCCTTCGAGCGCGCAGTATAAACCGCGAGTGCTGAAAGGGCCGTAAAGGCGGCGAAAACCTCGGCTTAACTTCCGTGTCTGCGAGGTTTCCGAAGCACCCGGGTGGCATCCGGTACGGGCCTGCCCTATCTGGGCGGCCATGAACCCCGGTGATTTCCAGCTAGCCGAGCCGCTCTCCGGGCGGCGCATCGTCGTCGCCATGTCGGGCGGCGTCGATTCCTCCGTCGTCGCAGCACTCGCCGCGCGCAGCGGGGCGGAGACGATCGGCATCACGCTCCAGCTCTACGATCATGGCGAGGCGGTAGGCCGCGCCGGCAGCTGCTGCGCCGGCCGCGACATCCGCGACGCGCGCGCGGTATGCGACAAGCTGGGCATCGCGCACTACGTCTTCGACCATGCGAGCAGCTTCCAGACCCAGGTGATCGACGACTTCGCCGACGAATATATGGCGGGGCGCACCCCGATCCCCTGCGTGAAGTGCAACATGGGGCCGAAGTTCACCGATCTGTTCGCGCTCGCGCGCGACCTCGGCGCCGATTGCCTCGCCACCGGCCATTATGTCCGCCGCGTCGAGGGCGCGCAGGGTGCCGAGCTGCACCGCGCCGCCGATCCGGCGCGCGACCAGAGCTATTTCCTGTTCGCGACCACCCAGAGCCAGCTCGACTTTCTGCGCTTCCCGCTGGGCGGCCTGCCCAAGCCCGAGGTCCGCGCGCTCGCCGCCGAGCTGGGGCTGGGCGTCGCCGGCAAGCCCGACAGCCAGGACATCTGCTTCGTCCCCGACGGCGACTATGCGACCCTGGTCAAGAAGCTGCGCCCCGAGGCCGAGGCGGGCGGCGAGATCGTCGACGAGAGCGGCGCCAGGCTGGGCGAGCATCGCGGGCTGATCCACTTCACCGTCGGCCAGCGCCGAGGGCTGGAGATCGGCGGCGCACCCGAACCCTATTACGTCCTGCGGCTGGAGCCGGAGACAAAGCGCGTCGTCGTCGGCCCGCGCCGCGCGCTGGCCGTCGCGGCGGCGCGGCTGGAGAATATCAACTGGCTGGGCGGCGACCATGCAGGGCCGATGACCGCCAAGGTCCGCAGCCTCGCCAAGCCGGTGCCGGCGCGGATGGAAGGCGACCGGGTGGTGTTCGAGACGCCCGAGTACGGGGTGGCGCCGGGCCAGGCGGCGGTGCTCTATGCCGGCGACCGCGTGCTCGGCGGCGGCTGGATCGCAAAGACAGAGCGGGCGGAGGCGCTCGCCGCTTGATTCGTCCGATCGTGAAAGTAGGTCCAGGGGGTTCTGTTGCCCGGCCCCCCTGGCGGCCGCTGGAGTCCACTTCTGTTGCCCGGTGTGGCCCGACCGCGCATTTTAGAATAACCTTAGGCCGTTAGGCCTTGGGGTTACGCCGCAATAGCGAGTGCTTCGTTATCGTTGGCACTTGTGTAATGGGCCGTTGCGGTGGTCCCATTCCGAGCGAAGACAGCGCTTTTCAATACACGTCGATCCTGGTTCGGCCCCGTCAGAAACGGTGTCCAGATACACCACCGGTTATGGTGGAGCCGCCGGGTACTGCCCCCGGGTCCGCTGCATCTATTATACGCCATTGTTTATCGCCATAGCCGGGCGAACCCGGCACGAACCCATATAGGCGGTTTGCGCTTAATGAAAAGGTCAGGTTGGAAGGAATATGGCCTTTCCACCGCCCCATTCGGTTGGCATGGAGAGTGCATCATGTTGACGCAGCGTTCCCGCTACGCGCTCCGCGCAATGCTCTTCCTTGCCGAACAGCCGATCGCCGGCGCGCCCGTGCCGATGAACCGCATCGCTACGGAAGCGAACGTGCCGCGCAAATTTCTCGAGCTGATCCTCGCCGACCTGCGCGAGGCGAGCTTCCTCGTCTCCACCCGCGGCAAGATGGGCGGCTATCGCCTGGCGCGGCCAGCGCATCTGATCTCGCTCGGCGAGATCATCCGCGTGATCGAGGGGCCGCTGGCGCTCGTCCCCTGTGTCAGCCGCACCGCCTATCGCCCGTGCAACGACTGCAAGGACGAGGCCGCCTGCGCGATCCGTCGCGCCATGGCCCGGGTGCGCGATGAAACCGCCCGCATCCTCGACGGCACCAGCCTGGCCGATGCCGCGGCGGAGGAACTGGCGGCGGCCTAAGCCCCCGCGTTGCGCTTCTTCAGCTCGTCGCGAATCTCGCGCAGCAGCACGACATCGGCCGGATCGGCGGCGGGCGGCGCTTCGCCCTTGGCCTTGTCGCGCTCGGCGGCGGCGATCACCTTGTTCACCGTGCGCACCAGCAGGAAGACGATGAAGGCCAGGATCAGGAAATTGATCACCACGGTGATGAACGCGCCGAATCCGATCAGCGGCACGCCCGCGGCCTTGAGCGCGGCGTAGTTGGACGGCGAGCCGGTATAGCTGGGCGGAATCGCGCCGAGGCGGAGGAAATAGCCGGAGAAGTCCACCCCGCCGAAGATCCAGCCGACCAGCGGCATGATCATGTCGTCGGTCAGCGATTTGGTGATGTTGCCGAACGCCGCGCCGATGATCACGCCCACCGCGAGATCGAGCACGTTGCCGCGCGCGATGAACGACCGGAATTCCTTCAACATTCGCCACCTCTCCTTTTGCGAAGGCATCGACCTTGCCGAAGTCGCGCAGCCCCGCCAACCCCCGGCGACCGATTTCGCTTCCTCCCCGCGGTGTAGGCGTCGTATAAGACACTCCGTTGATGGGATTTGGAGGTTGCTTCCCCATGAAGTTTCGTACCGCACTCGTGCCGATCGCAGCCCTGTCGCTCTCGGCCTGCGGGCTCAACAGCGTCCCGACCGCCGAGGAGAATGCCAAGGCGAAGTGGGCCGACGTGCAGGCGCAGTATCAGCGCCGCGCCGATCTGGTGCCGAACCTCGTCGCGACGGTGAAGGGCGCCGCTGCTTCCGAGGGCAAGATCCTGAACGACGTGATCAGTGCCCGCGCCAAGGCGACGTCGATCCAGGTTACCGCCAACGACCTGACCGACGCGAACAAGGTCCAGCAGTTCCAGCAGGCGCAGCAGCAGCTGGGCGGCTCGCTGTCGCGCCTGCTCGCGAGCGTCGAAGCCTATCCGGACCTCAAAAGCCAGGGCAACTTCACCACGCTGATGAGCCAGCTGGAAGGCACCGAGAACCGGATCACCATCTCGATCCGCGACTATAACCAGGCGGTGCAGGACTATAACACCCGCATCCGCACCTTCCCCGACGCGGTGGGCGCCAAGATCTTCTACGGCGCCAAGCCGATGACGCCGTTCCAGGCCAAGGCCGGCGCCGACGTCGCGCCGACGGTGAACTTCGGGAACGGCAACTGATCCGTCCCGCCCCCGGAGCGTCGCTGATGCGTGTGCTGCGTTTTCTGGTGCTGCTCGTCGCCCTGCTGGCCGGGGCGACGAGTGCGCTGGCCGACCCGACCTTCCCCAAGCTGACCGGCCGCGTCGTCGACGACGCCCACCTGCTCTCGCCCGCGCAGGTCGCGCAGCTTACCCAGCTATCGGCCGAGGTGGAGCAGGCGTCGAGCCGGCAGTTCGTCGTCGCGACCCTCCCGGACCTGCAGGGCTATGACATCGCCGACTATGGCTATCAGCTCGGCCGCGCCTGGGGGATCGGGCAGAAGGAGGCGAACAACGGCATCCTGCTGATCGTCGCACCCAACGAGCGCAAGGTACGGATCGAAGTCGGCTACGGCCTCGAACCGATCATGACCGATGCGCTGTCGAGCCAGATCATCAATCAGGTCATTCTGCCCAAGTTCAAGGCCGGCGACATGGCGGGCGGCATCGTCGCCGGTGCGCAGGCGATCGCCGAGCAGATGAAGCAGCCGCTCGAGGCTGCCGAGCAGAAAGCCAAGGCGGCGCAGGACGCGGCGACCAAATCCTCCGCGCGCAAGCGGCAGGGCGGCGGGCTGCCGATCGGGCTGCTCTTCTGGTTCATCATCCTGGTCGTGATCCTGGTGCCGATGCTCGCGCGCTTCGGCGGGCGGCGGCGGCCCGGCCCTTGGGATGGCCAGGCCTATCGCGCGCGGGATAACGACAGCGGCATGCTGCCGATCGTGCTGTGGACCATCGCCAACGAGATCGGTCGCGCGGCAAGCCACCGCGACGATGACGACGACCATGGCGGCTGGGGCGGCGGCGGCTGGGGCGGCGGCGGTGGTGGCGGCGGCTTCTCCGGCGGCGGCGGGTCGTTCGGCGGCGGCGGCGCTTCGGGGAGCTGGTGAGGATGCGATTGACCGATCAGGACCGCGCCCGCGTCGCGGAAGCCGTGGCGCAGGCCGAACGGGGCACCAGCGGCGAGATCGTCACGGTGCTCGCCCGGCGCTCGGATGACTATGCCGATGTCGCGCTGCACTGGGCGGTGCTCGCCATGCTGCTGGTGCTGGCGCTGCTCGCCTGGCAGCCCGGACCGATCGAATGGCTGCACAGCCGGATGATCGATCCCTGGGCGCAGACCGTGCCGGCGCACTGGTATCTCACCGCCGCGCTGGTGGTGACCGCGCTCACCTTTCTGCTCGTCCGCGTGGTGCTCGCCAAGGATGCGCTGCGGATCGCGCTCGCGCCGGGATCGACCAAGACTCGGCGGGTGCACGCCCGCGCGCTGGCGCTGTTCCGCACCGCGGCCGAGAAGCGTACCACCGGATCGACGGGCGTGCTGCTCTACCTGAGCCTCGCCGAGCACCGCGCCGAGATCCTCGCCGATTCGGCGATCCACTCGCGCGTCACCCCCGAAGTGTGGGGCGCGGCAATGGCGGCGCTGCTCGGGCATGTGAAGGAAGGCCGCGTGGCCGAGGGCATGGCGGCGGCGGTCGCGCAGATCGGCATGGTCCTCGGCGAGCATTTCCCGCGCGCCGCCGACGATGTGAACGAGCTTCCCGATCGGCTGATCGAGCTCTAAGGGGCTGCCCATGACCGACGAAGCGATCGAGACCCCCTGGGCGGGCAAGTGGATCACTGTGTTCCGCCAGGGCAAATGGGAATATGTCGGGCGCACCGGCGGCATCCGCGCCGTGGTGATCGTCGCGATCGACGCGGAAGACCGGGTGATCCTGGTCGAGCAGTATCGCGTGCCGCTCGGTCGCCGCTGCATCGAGCTGCCGGCGGGCCTGGTCGGCGATACCGAGGAAGGCGACACGATCGAGGCCGCCGCCCGGCGCGAGCTCGAGGAAGAAGCCGGCTATGCCTGCGAGCGGGTGGAGGAACTCGGCGAGTATTTCGCCTCGCCCGGCATGGTCAGCGAAAGCTTCACGCTGGTCCGCGTCCACGGCCTGACCCGCATCGGCGCCGGCGGCGGCGTGGATGGCGAAGACATCAAGGTTCACCATGTGCCAATGGCCGAGCTGCCGATGTTCATCGCGGATTGCCGCGCGCAAGGGATGGGCGTCGACGTGAAGATGCTGCTGGTGCTCAGCGCGGCGCTGCTGGGGCGCGGCAACGGCTGACGCGACGCCGGTCGGCAGCGGCTGCCCGCACAACAACGAACCCCGCCGGATCGCTCCGGCGGGGTTCGCGCTACCAGGGAGGCTGGGAGCTCAGTTCTTGGCGAAGCGGACCTTCACCGAGCGGCGCGAGGCGCGGAGCATGCCGCCCATCATGCCGAACCCGGCGATCATCAGGCCCCAGCTCGCCGGCTCCGGCACCGCCGACAGCGCGGTTGCCGAGAAGCTGGTCAGGCCGTCCCCCTGGGTGGTCAGGGTCAGCAGGGCTGCCGTGTCGTCATAGCCCGTGATGCGGAAGGTGCCCGATGCGACCAGCTTCAGGCTGCCGCCGGCGCCGTCCGCCGTGTAGGTGACCGACTGGATCGAGCTCAGGTCGAAGAAGATCGACGACCCGATGTCGAAGAACGACGCGATCGGCCCGCCCGTGAAGGTCGGCAGGTCCTTGATCGTGCCGCACGGGCCGACGCAGGTGATGCCCGAGAACACGCCCGATGTGCCCAGCGCGGTGAAGATGGTACCCGGCGCGCCGCCGTCGCCGGCCGACGTGCCCGGTATGGCGAAGTTGTAGAAGTCGAGCCCGGTGGCAGCGCCCATGCTGGTCGCACCGACCGGGCGGACGAAGCCGTTGAAGCTGATCTGTCCCAGGATCTGCGCGGCCTGCGCGGGGACGGCCGCGCACAACAAGGCTGCCGCGGCAGCAAGCTTCGTATGAATACGCATTGGCGCACCCTTTCCTTTGATAACGGCGATGTGAGCGACTCGGTGAGCGACTCGGCTTCTGCGGCCGTTAACCCGACGTTAAGTTTATGAAACGGAACGACAATAACGTTCTCATCAATGAAGATGCGAAGATGTGCATTGTGCGGCGCCGTTCCATTCGAGTGCGGAACGTCGAATTTGCGAGCGTTGCGCGGGCATTGCAGGTGCAAACGATGGCGCTTAGTTGCTCGGGCAGGAGGGAAAACGTTGCAGCATCGTGCAAGTCGAAACGTTAGCGCAACGTTGCTGCAATCGCGATGTCACGGACCGGCGCGTCGGGCGAAATGCGGAAATCTGTGTTTTTTTGAGACAAAACCGCCGAAATTTAACTCCGTTGCGGACGGTCACAGCCGCTTGCCGTGCCGACCCGCCAGTTCGACGACATATTGCCAGGCGACGCGTCCGGAGCGGCTGCCGCGCCGCGTCGCCCACTGAATCGCATCCTGCGGATCGAAGACCAGCCCATGCGCCTCGGCATAGCCGCGCACGATCGCGACATAGGTGTCCTGGTCGACGACGTGGAAGCCGAGCGACAGGCCGAAGCGATCGGCGAGCGCGAGATCGTCGTCGATCGAGTCGCGTGGGTTGATCGCGCTGGACTGGGCCTCCAGGTCGCGGGGCAGCAAATGGCGGCGGTTGGAGGTGACGAGCAGCCTGCAATGGGCCGGACGCGCCTCGGCGCCGCCTTCGAGCAGCGAGCGCAGCGCGCGGGCATCGGCGGCGGCATCGAAGCCGAGATCGTCGAGGAAGATCGCGAAGGGCCGAGCGGTGGTGGCGAGCAGCGCGAACAGGTCGGGCAGGGTGTCCAGATGCGTCGTCGCCGCCTCGACCAGCGCCAGCCGTCCGCCCTGCGCCTGCACCTCGGCGACGGCGCCCTTGACCAGTGCCGACTTGCCGGTGCCGCGTGCGCCCCACAGCAGCACGTCCTGCGCGGCATGGCCGGCGGCGAGCCGTTCGAGATTGGCGAGCAATGCCGTCCGTTGCTTCTCGACGCCCTGGAGCAGCGCGAGCGGGGTGGGGGCGAAGGCACGCGCCGGCACGATGTCGCGCCCGCGCCAGACATAGGCGGGGTGCGCCTCCAGATCGGCGGGTGGGGCAGGGGGCGGGGCGAGCCGTTCGAGCGCCTCGGCGATGCGGATCAGCGGATCGGTCATGGCGGCGCTATAGCGCAACCAGGCGCGGGTGCGAGGGGGCTCTGCTCTGCCCCGCCCCACCTGCGGGAGGGGGATTAGAAGCGCCCCTTGTCCGTCTCCCGAAGTTCCCCACATGTTCCCACGCCGCACACCTGCCTGGCCGCTCTTTGACCCCGCTGCCAATCTTCACGCGCGTTTATCGTGCATATGCGCGAGTTTCGGTATTTTTCAGCTGACGGTCATGCCCCCGTCGTTTCCTTGTTGCGCCAGAAGTCCTGGACGATTTCCCAGCCTTCCTCGGCGGTTTCGCAGAAGCGGAACAGGTTCAGGTCGCGCGGCGAGATCACGCCCTCGTCGCACAGCGCCTCGAAGTTGACGACGCGGTTCCAGAACTCCTTGCCGTAGAACAGCACCGGGATCGGATCGACCTTGCCGGTCTGGATCAGCGTCAGCAGCTCGAAGCTCTCGTCGAAGGTGCCGAAGCCGCCCGGGAACACCGCGACGGCGCGGGCATGCAGCAGGAAGTGCATCTTGCGCAGCGCGAAATAGTGGAACTGCATGCTCAGGCCCGGCGTGACATACGGGTTCGGCGCCTGCTCGTGCGGCAGCACGATGTTGAGCCCGATCGTCTCGGCGCCCACGTCGCGTGCGCCACGGTTCGCCGCTTCCATGATCGAGGGGCCGCCGCCCGAGGTGACGACGAAGTGGCGCTTGCCGGCGGCGTCGACCGGGAAGTTGCTCGCCAGCCGGCCCAGCTCGCGGGCGACGTCGTAATATTTGGACTTGGCGACCAGGCTCTCGGCGATGCGCTTCTGCTGCTCGGTCTCGGCGAGCGCCAGCACGGCCTCGGCCTTGGCCGGCTCGGGGATGCGCGCCGAGCCGTAGATGACGAAGGTCGACGCGATGTTCGCCTCGTCGAGCAGCAGCTGGGGTTTCAGCAGCTCCAGCTGGAAGCGCACCGGCCGCAAATCCTCGCGCAGCAGGAAGTCCATGTCCTGGAAGGCGAGCCGGTAGGCGGGATGCTCGGTCTGCGGGGTGCCGGTGGCGGTGTTGGCGGCTTCGGCCTCCTGCTGGGCAGGGCGGAAGACGCGCGACGGGACTCTCGTATCGCTCATTGACCGCGGATTAGGCGCATCCGGGACGGTTGGAAAGCCTCAGGCGCAGAAGGGGCCACGCCCCATATCGAGATGGAAATGATCGCGATGGACGTAATTATAGTTCGGGCTCAATACGGTAGCGAAACGTCTGCAGGCCGATCCGTGGATGGTTTCGAGGAACTTGTGGATCGCCGGGTCGGGATTCTGCCAGTCCTTGAGGATGGTGATCCGCCGCCCGTCCTTGAGCACGAAGCCGGAGACGTCGACCGCGTTGGCGCGGCCATGTTCGGAAAGCTTGGTCGAAGCCTGCGGGCTGCCGACGATCGCGCGGCAGACATAGGTGCCGAACGTGTCCACCCGGACGAGATCGCTGCCCAGGATCTGCCGCGCCGCCGGCGCCACGGCATACTGCACCCAGCCGGTAAAGGCGCGGGCGAGCGGGCAGCGCATGCCCTTGATGCCGCCCACCGGCACGCCGATGTCGATCAGCTGCACCGCGCCCTCGACGATGCAGCCGCCGCCATAGTCGCGATCGGGCATCGCGCTGAACCGCACGCCGGCGCGCGACAGATCGGTGAAGCATTGCTGCGTCTCGCGCGGCGTCGGCCGGTTGAGCGTGATCGGCGGGCTGCCACGCGGGCGGGTGG